>NZ_NXLN01000028.1:0-32395 GCF_003364135.1 Helicobacter sp. MIT 01-3238 | reverse complement strand
TTGCCGCCCCAAAAAGAATTGATAAAGAATTGACAAAATCTTTTTCTTTAGAAAATTCTTTTAAGAGGTGGCAAAATATTACTTCATTGAAAGGAGGCGCGAAATGAAGAAAATCATTTCAATCCTAGCTTTAAGTGCTTTTGTAGGCATTAGTGGTTTATCAGCTGGCGTTGATTCTAGTGAGTCCAAAGCGACACAAACGCTATCTAAGGCAGATAGTGAGTTTCTATTTGGCACAAATGCTAAGAATCTAAATGTAGAAGTTCTATCTGTCGAAGAGATGAAAACTACAAAAGGATACTTTTTGAGCTGGTTTGCGTTTAATGCAGCTATGAATGGCAACAAATTCTGCATAGCTATTGTCTGCTTTTAGATTTTTGTCGCGGGTGTTTTTTGCGCTCCTGCGACAAAACATAACCCCAAATTATATTTTACCAACATATCATTAACTACCGAAACTACTAGGGAGCAACACAATATGCAAGACTTATCCAAAGTAAAGAATGCTTGCAAAATATGCAAGAGTATGTTTTACTATTTTTTAGTGATTTTACTTGTTGCTAGTTTTGCCAAAAGCAAAGAATCAGACGCGATAGAAACTTATAAGCTAACCCACCCTATAAGTGTTTCTATGGGACTAGAGTATGTGGAATTTAGTGCGGGCAACACACATATAGGCGGTTTGATAAGCTCCATAAACTTGCGCAACACAAACATAATAGCAAAATACTATAACCTAGAATTTTGGTTTAAAATCGGTGCTGGTAGCCAAAAAGTAAGTGGTAATTATTTCATTGGCTCTTCAAACCCACTTAGCAATTTGACAAGCTTCAGAGGCGTTACTGGTATGGTAGAAGAGTTTGGTGGAAAGTTTGGCTACAACATTACAAAAAATGTAGAAAAGCCACTATTTTTATCACTTGGCTATGAATACTCCTCATATACTCATAGTGCGACATATAATCCATATTCTACAAGTGTAAGTTATAACAATTTTTTACTATCCCTTGATAGTGCTATGAGGCTAGGAAGTAGCAGGTGGAGTATTGATTACACACTTCTTGCTTCTTATACGCCAACTATTATATATTTTTCTGGCGTGGATATTGTGAGTAGCACAAGCAACTTTTTAGTAAAAAACATAAAACAAAAATCCATTTTTGCACACGGATTTGGCATAAAAGGAAGTGTGGGAGTGTCTTATGCGATTTCAAAAAATGTGTATTTTTTCACAAAAATCATCGCCAAATACCAACACACATTACCAAGCAATAGCACGACAATTACGACAAGGGCTACTCCTAGCACTAATGAAGTGTTGCCCCAAGCAAGCACACAAGTAGCATACCCTCAAGCAAGCGTGATTTATGCAGGCTTGCAATTTGGAATCGGATTTTAAGGAAGAGAAATGCAAACAATCATAAAAATATCACAAACACTTTGTGTAGCGATTTTTGTGCTACTGATAGGAAGCACGACAGCAAATGAAGCACAATCCAAAATGCTAAAACAAGGATTTTATAAAAGTGTGGGACTAGGCGCAGGATATTATTACTACGGCGAAGTTGATGGGTATGACGCTTTTCTTATGAGAATGGATAATCTAGCACTAAATATCGCTGGAAATATCGGCTATATCACACAAAATGGCTTTAAATTTGATATGTATTTGGATGCAAATTTTGCCATTGGAATCTACATAGGTAGCATACTTGATACGGTTGAGGAAGAAAAAGATGGCAAGTCAATGATGCAGATAAATGTAAGCACTTACTATCACGCCCAAACACTACTTGGATACAATCCATTAGCCTATCTTACCCGCCGTGCAAGCCTTTATCTACAAGCAGGTATGGGGTATTATTTCAACCGCAATGATTTTAGCCCCTATGAAAGACTGCAAGGAAATGCGTATATACCTATTGAAATAGAAAGCGAGATTGTGCTAAATGATTCTTGGGCGTTGAATTTTATGGGTGGATTTCGGTATTTCATCATCGGCAATCATCTCACAAGACTTTCGAGAGTGCATTATAGCAGCGATTTGCACCTAACCCAAAAAGATGGGCTAGGTGCTAGTGGGTTTATCGGAGCAAGATACATAGCAAAAAGAGGGGGGATAAACAGCTTTGGCTTGCGCTATGAATATTGGCACTTAAAAGCCTCCACTAGAAGTAACTCAACAAACTACAAGGGAGTAAATGGACCTTTTGTAGAACCAAAAAACACTTCGCATATTATTACTTTTCAATACGGTTGGGAGTTTTAGAGTGTTTTTTGTGTTGATTTTGGTTAGTATTGCTTTGTTTTTACAAAATCATACTAAACAAAACGCAAAAATCAAATTACATAAACAAGGCACGCAAAAATGAATAGAGCACTTAAAAAATCACTTTTTATGCCACTTATTTGTGGGCTACCACTATCGCTTTTACCTGCGAAATATATCTGCGCAGAGGGGGCAAAAGGATTTTGGTGTAGCACCTCAAAAATGGGAGTAGGCACATATTACGCGCATTATAAACACCCAAAAATCAATCACTTTGGAGGACATCTTAGCGTGTCCTCTCTGTATTGGAAAGAAAGATTTAGCATAGGAGCGGATATAAGCGGAGGGCTAGGAGAGCAAAAAATATCAAGTGATTTTTTTGATTCTGCTCCCAAAAACTCATTTGGTGGTTTTTTGGGATTTGGGCTGTATACGGGAGTAAATCTTGGCGATTTTCTAAAAAATGAGATACAAAATCCATTTATTTTGCATTTTTCTACTTCATTTCACTTTGATAACTATGGCTTGAGAAACAATATGCCTGATACGCTGTTTTTTACGCTTGGTGCTGGGCTAAGTAGCATAAAGACAATAGACAAATTTAGCCTAGAATACTCACTACACTACGGCTATGTCGTATATGGCTCATATCGATTTATCGAGCGCAAAAATCCAAATAGCCTTGCAATCTCACGCAGAAGCGAATCTACAATAGGACACAACAGCCACGAAGCAAAGGCTAGCCTTGCAATAACCTATAATAGTTTTTATGCAAAGTTTAGCTGCATTTATCGCTTTTTAGATGATTCCAAAGAAGTATGGGTAAAAAAATTTAGCACCGATTCTACGACTTACCGCTTGGGCTATCCCCACACACACAATCTCATCACTATGCTTGAAGTGGGATATAGCTTTGGAGAGTTTGGCAAATAGTCAAATCCTAATTTAGATTTTGGTTATTTGCATTCTAGCTAGCACAGCTTGTGCGTGCGCGTCCAAATCCTCCAAATGCGCCAAATGCGCACAAGGCTTGCCAAGCGTGCTTATAGCGTCTTTGGAAAAATAAATCACCGAGCTTTTTTTCATAAAATGCTCCACTCCCAAAGGCGAGAAAAACCTCGCACTTCCACCTGTGGGAAGTGTGTGATTTGGTCCTGCGAGATAGTCGCCTATGGGCTCTGGCGTGTGTGCGCCTAAAAATATTGCACCTGCATTTTTCACGCTAGGCAATAGCTCAAAAGGACTTGCCACCATTAGCTCCAAATGCTCTGGCGCAAGCGCATTGCAGTAATGCGTGCATTGGGCTATGTCTTTGCAGATGATAATCGCGCCTCTGTTGTCAATGCTTGATTTTGCTATGTGCTTTTTAGGCAAAGTATCCAAAATCGCTTCTACCTTTTGGGCTACGATTTTGGCTAGATTTTCATCATCTACAAACAAAAATGAGCTTGCCATCTCATCGTGCTCTGCTTGAGATAGCAAATCGTGCGCTAGATATGTCGCATTTGCACTACTATCAGCGATGATAGCAATCTCACTAGGTCCAGCTATCATATCAATCCCCACTTCGCCAAAGACGAGTTTTTTTGCGCTAGCTACATAGATATTGCCCGGTCCTGTGATGACATCTGCTTTTTTTATGTGCGGATTTGCTTGGCTTTTTGGCACTCCAAATGCCATTAGCCCAACTGCGCTTGCCCCACCGACTTTATAGATTTCTTTTATGCCACAGATATGTAGGGCTGCCAGCAAAAGCGCGTTTGTCTGCATATCTGGCGTAGGTGTGCATACAAATATTGATTCTACGCCCGCTACGATTGCAGGGATAGCATTCATAAGCAGTGAGCTAGGATAGCTTGCTTTGCCCCCCGGGATATATAGCCCTGCCCTCTCCACAGGTGTATATTTCGCACCTAACACGCTACCATTTGCTTCAAAGTCAAGCCACGATTGGCGTTTTTCTTTTGAGTGAAAGGCATATATTCTATCATAGGCTATGTGCAAAGCCTCTTTTGTGTCTTTATCTAGCGCGTCATAAGCCTCCTTACATTCGCTAGGGGAAATGCTTAAATCCTCCAAACTTTTTGGACTCCACCTATCAAACCTCTCCACTTGCGATAGTAGCGCACTAAGTCCATTTTCACGCACTTTGCGCAAGATAGATTCTACTTTTGGTATTACCTCGCTTATATCTTCACTTCCGCGCAAAAGGATTTTTTCAAACTCGTTTTCAAAGCCTTTTTGTGAGCTATTTAGAATCTTTATCATTGTTTTCTCCTTAAATTTATGTCATTATCTTGTGGCGTTGTGCCAACCATTTTCTAGCCAAAAAGCATTATAGCATTTAATTGCCAAAAAAGCCTTAAGGGATTTAGCTTAATAGTTTTATGGTATCATTTCGCCCGATTATTTACTATAAATAAAACAAACAAAAGGAGCGCAAATGGAGCAAGTCGCGGGCATTTCCTTTATGCAAAAAGTAAAGACGGTCAAAGATATTGAGCTAAAAAATAAGCGGATTTTGATTCGTGTGGATTTTAATGTCCCAATGGACGAAGAGTTTGACATTAGCGATGATACGCGCATACGAGAAGCACTGCCCACTATCAATTATTGCGTAGATAATGAGCCAAAGTGCATAGTGCTTGTAAGTCATCTAGGACGACCCAAAGGCAAGCAAGCAGAATTCTCACTAAAGCATATTTTGAAACGACTAGAGAGATTGCTTGATAGAAATGTGCTTTTTGCTGATTCTATTGATTCGCTTGGCTCTTTGCAGAGTGAAGCAGAGGAGGGGAGCATCATTTTGCTAGAAAATATTAGATTTTATGAGGGAGAAGAAAAAAACAGCGATGAGCTAAGCAAAAATCTAGCAAATCATTGTGATGTGTTTGTCAATGACGCATTTGGGACAAGCCACAGAGCGCACTCTAGCACTTATGGCGTAAGCAAATTTGTCAAAGAAAAAGTAGCAGGACTTTTACTAAAAAAAGAAATAGATTCTTTTGCCAAAGCCCTAGCAAATCCGCTAAAACCCGTGCTTCTAATCGTAGGTGGTAGCAAAGTCAGCTCAAAACTCGCCCTACTAGAAAATATCCTCTCTGTGGTGGATAAAATCATCATAGGCGGTGCTATGAGCAATACATTTCTTGCTTCTTTGGGCTATGATATGGCAAACTCTATGGTAGAAAACGACTTGATAGATGAAGCAAAAAAAATCCTGCAAAAAGCAAAAGAAAAAAATGTCAAAATCTATTTGCCTGTCGATGTGGTAAGCACTGATGACATAAAAGAACACCAAAATATCAAAATCACTCCCGCCCAAGATGTCCCTCAAGGCTACAAAGCCGTAGATATGGGACCTGCTAGCACGAGGCTGTTTAACGAAGTCATACAAGCAAGCCAAACAATAATATGGAATGGACCACTTGGAATCTATGAGATTTCACAATTCTCACGCGGGACATTCAACCTAGCCCACGCTATCGCAGATACTTATGCCTTTTCACTCATCGGTGGTGGCGATACAGCAGACGCGGTAGAAAAAGCGGGTGAGCGTGATAATATGAGCTTCATATCCACAGGTGGTGGAGCAAGCCTAGAGTTACTAGAGGGCAAGATTTTGCCAGCATTTGAAGTGCTAGACAAAAAATAATCTGCTTTAGATTTTAGCCCAAAAGCAAAAAAAACAGGCTTTAAGATTTTTTAGCAATATTTTTTTAGTTTTTGCTTTTTTAGATTTTTGCAAGATTTGCAATATTTGCTGATTTGGCAAATGGCACTTTTTAGCGCAGAATCAGTGCTTAGATTTTTGGCTAGATTTTGGCTAGATTTTGCTAAAATACATTAGCTTCAAATCGTTTCAAAACCATAAAAAATACAAGGAGGCTTCCTATGATGAATGTGTTTTTTAAGCAAGGCTCAATGGTCGTGCAAAAAAAAATCCAAGACAATTTCACACTCCCAGAGGGCGCGATATTGTGGATAGATTTGCTTCACCCATCTGCTGCGGAAGTCTCCTATATCGCAAAAACTTACGCACTGGACATTCCTACCAAAGAGGAGCGCGAAGAGATTGAGGAAAGTGCGCGATATGCCGAGGATGCCGACACTATAACGATAAACACATACTTCCTCACACGCGATGCCGAGCTAGAGCTACACAACGAAACCGTAACCTTTCTTTTGCTAAAGGGAATCTTATTTACCATTCGCTATGAGGATTTTAAGGTGTTTAATGAGATTCATCAAAGTGTGCTAATTAGCCCGCGAAAATTTGAAGATGGATTTGACATCGTAAGCAGAATCTTTGAAGTGCGTGTCGAGCAAGATGCTGATATGCTAGAAGGTGCAGCAAAACTTACCAAGATTTTGCGTAAAGCCGCGCTAGAAGAGACTTCAAGCGAGCACGACCATATCGCTAGGCTATCTCGCCTATCAAGCCTCCAAGAGCTAAATTTAAGCGTGAGGGATTCTCTATTTGATAAGAGGCGTGCGATTATGGCTTTATTGCGAAGTGGCAAAGTCGAGCAAGACATAAAAAAAGAGCTGACTATCGTGCTAAAAGACTTAAACTCTCTCGTAGAATTTACCAATGTCAATCTTAGTATGCTTGACAACACACAAAGCATTTTCACTAGCCAAATCAATATCGAGCAAAACAAAATCATCAAACTTTTTACCGTAGCCACAATGGCGATGATGCCACCCACGCTTATTGGCACGATTTATGGTATGAACTTTACCAATATGCCCGAGCTTGATTTGCCCTATGCTTATCCTGTGGTGCTAATTGCGATGGTTGTATCCACTGCGATTCCTATCGTCATCTTTAAGAAAAAAGGCTGGCTATAATAAATGGTTGATTTCGCGCTTGCAAGGCTTTGTAGGGATAAAATGCTATTTGCAAGGCTTTTTGTAGAGATTAAATGTTTTATGTGGCTTTTTACTGCGAAATCTAAATTTAGATTTGCAATGTCAAAGATAATGCCAAAAGAGTGAATAATGCTAGATATTATTGCCTCGCCACAATCGTGGTTCGCACTCATTAGCCTAGTGCTATTAGAAATAGCACTAGGCGTGGATAATCTAATCTTTTTAGCTATTTTGGTTTCTCGCTTGCCAAAGGCGGAGCAAAAAAAAGCAAGGATTTTAGGGCTTAGCTTTGCGGGGCTTACTCGTATCGCCCTGCTTGGATTTCTTTTTTGGCTTACCAAACTTACAAAACCTCTTTTTTACGCATTTGGGCTAGGGATTTCAGGGAGGGATATTATCCTTATTTTGGGTGGTGTCTTTTTGCTATACAAAAGCACCAAAGAAATCCACGAGCTAGCATTTAAGCAAAATCTAGCGCAATCAAATCTACCCAAAAAGCCTAGTTTTTGGCTTATCATCGCCCAAATTGGATTTTTAGACATTATTTTTTCGCTAGATTCTGTGTTTGCCGCAGTGGGTATGGCACAGCATTTAGAAGTGATGATATGTGCGATTTTGGTAGCTGTGGGTGTGATGATGTTTGCAAGTGAGTGGATTTGTCGCGTGATAGAGACATATCCTAGCCTAAAAATTTTAGCACTAGGATTTTTGCTTATCATAGGAGTTGTGCTTATCGCAGATGGCTTACACTATGAAATCCCAAAGGGATATGTGTATTTTGCTATGGTATTTTCACTTCTTGTGGAATGTATAAACATTTTTTCTCGCCACAATTCTGCCAAAAACACAAAATCTACAAGCGCAGATTCTAGCGATTCTACAAAATCTCCTTAAAACGCGCTTTTAAAGTGGCTTCTAAAAAAAATACTTCCTAGAAATATTCACAACGATTCAAAAATACTCTAAGACAAAATTCACACTTTATTCACAATTTCTATTTTATTTTTACCAAAAATATATATTTCATTTACAAATAATATACTTTTGTTTTTTACAATCACGCTTCAAGGCTCATCACAAGGTTGGCAACTTACCTTAAAATGTTGCTTTGGTGCTAAACCAACACAAACCCGACAGAAATGTTTTTCAAACTCCTTGTAAAAAATCGCGTGGTGAGTCCTTGCCTTTCTTTGATTATTCTTTTTACACTTCTTATGAAATTTTTACATTTTTTTACTTTCCCCTTGTAGCTACCTCATTTATCGTTTGCAGATTTTCCCTCCCCTTGTCAAATCTATATCAAGTCTTGTTTGTCAAGGTAATCTTCATCACAGAAACTATTTGCGTGCAGATTTTTAAACGCATTTTGGAGGGATTTAAAAAGCAATGGATTTGCGCCCTCCAAAGTAGACAGTAGCTCTTTGGTATTTGCGCGTGCTTTTGGTCGCTTATCCTCTGGTAGCCAATTTATCGGGCAATTACAATCTGGGGCGATATAGATTTGATTGCTAGAGATAAAATCGCGTATCTGCCTCTCTCGCACGAAAATCATCGGGCGAATCACAAAAAGCCCATTTTGTGCCTTGTATATCGGTGGCATCGAGCGCAAAGCACCATTATAAGTGAGATTCATCAAAAAACTCTCTGCTGCGTCATCTAGGTGATGTCCTAGTGCGATTTTGTTAAACCCACCTTGCAACGCTTGTGTATATAGACTGCCTCTACGCATACGAGAGCAAAAACTACAATAAATCGTCCCCTCTCTTTTGTGCTCTTCTAAAATCTTATAAATATCTGTGCGGATAAGCTCGTAGGGAATCGCATTTGCCTCACAATACTCCGCTATGCACTCATACTCGCCACCACGCCCATAATCGATAGTGATAGCTTTGAACTCAAACTTAAAAGGCGCGTGCTTTTGCATATATGCTAATATCGTAGCCAAAAGTGTAGAATCCTTGCCCCCACTAAGTCCTAGCAAAATCCTATCGCCCTCCTTTATAAGCCCGTATTTCGCATTTGTTCGCCCTACTATGTTTAGGATTTTTTTGCTTATGGTTGGCAGGGTGGTTTTTTTTGAGGTGGTTTTTGTGTCAGTTTTTTGGGTGGCTTTTGTGTCAGTTTTTGTGCTTGTTTTTGTGGTGGATTTGGATTTTGCAGAGTGCGATTCTTTAGCATTATCGTGTGTTTGCATAGTTTGTATCCTAGTTTTTACTTTAGGCAGTGGCTAAAATAGCTCACTATGTGAGCCGACATTTACACAAGTAAGGATAAGCAAATCATCTTGCTTTTTATAAATAAGTAACAAATCAGGGCGTATATGACATTCTCTATGGTTTATCCACTCGCCTTTTAGTGCGTGGTCATTATATTTTGGCTCTAAGACTTCGTCATTTGCAAGTCTATTGATTATGGGCATAAGCAAATCTTTGTGCGCTTGATTAAGTTTTTTATGTGATTTTTTAAATGCGCGTGTGAATTTTATCTCATATTTACTCATTAGACTCTAGAGCCTCTCTTAGTGCCTCAATGCTATTGTAGCTAGGATAAAGTTGCGGATTTTTGGCGATTTCCTCGCTTTCTTTTAGTGCTTCTTTCATCTCATCGCTCATCTTTGGCATATAGTCGTGTGCTTTGCATATCGGGCATTCATCGCCCTCTTGGGTGATGACTAAATCCTTATTTAGCCCCTTTAGGCTTTCTATCACTCGCAAAGTTTCAGCATCCACATTCTCTAGTGTGATAGTCATTTTAGACTCCTTACATTTTTTCCTAAAACTAGATTTTGCAAAAAAAGATTTTGGCATTATATCGTATTTTAGATTTTATGGATTTTGCTTTATGGATTGAGAGTATAAAATACTATCGGCAAGCCCTTGTGCTTGGGCTTCATCTAGCACTTGCGTGTCATATTTCACGATAATTGTCCCCTCACTTTTGTTGGCATAGCACTCGATTATCCCTGCTTGCTGGGAAAGACGAGCTAGACTTTGCGTGGGGTATTTGCTTAATGGCAGGTAGATATTTTTTTGCTTTGCGGGATTATCTAGAGCAAAGAGTGTGAGTAGCCACGCAGCGCACACCACTGCTATGCTGACACCTAGCTCAATGATTCCAAGCGTATGATAGAGAATCCCTCCTAGCATTCCACCTGCAAATGAGCCTATGTAGTTAAATGTAGTGAAAACCCCTAGTGCCACTCCGCGATTGTGTGCTTTGGCATATTTGCTTGTGAGAGATTGCATTATCGGCTCTAGCGTGGCAAATCCCAAAAAAAACAGCACGATTCCACCGATAAATAGCCAAAGCATATTGCTATGTGCACCATAAGCTATGGCAAGATATGCCACCATAAATAGCGCGATACCATAGCCCATCACTAGCTTTGCTTTGCCGTATTTTTCTGCGAGTATACTAGCAGGTGCAAGGGCTAGTATGGCTAAAATCGCAGCTGGCGTATACACTTTCCACAAATCCTCCTTGCCCATCTCCACGATAGGGGCTAGCTCTTCGACAAACACAAGCGGTATCACCACAAAAATCAGCGTCATAAACGCCTTTTCTAAAAACGAGCTAAGATTCATAATAGCTAGATTTTTGTTTGTAAGAATCCGCTTGCTTGGTGCTTCCTCATAGGAGTAGTGGATTTTGGGTGTCTCTGGCACGCAAAATCCCAAAAGCAACATAGACACAAGGCTAAGCAACGCCGTGATAGCAAATAGCCACTCACAGCCAAAATGCCCACCGATAAGCGGCCCTAAAAGCATAGCCAAAATAAAGCTAGCAAAGATTCCCCCGCCCATTATCGCCATAGCCTGTGTGCGCTTCTCCTCACGCGTCAAATCCGTAATCTGCGCACTTACCACGCCACCTATCGCGCCCGCCCCTTGCACAAGTCGCCCGATGATAAGCATCTCTATGCTATGAGCTAGTGCGCATATCACGCTACCCACTAGAAATATAAAAAGCCCCACCATAACGACTTTTTTTCTGTCGATTTTATCACTTAGGATTCCAAAAGGAGTTTGGAACAGAATTTGCGTAAGGTAAGCACCGCCAACTGCTAGCCCAAGTAGCAAAGGCGAAGTATCGCCAAACTCCCCTACATATAGCGCAATCACGGGCAACACAATAAAAAGCCCGAAAAATCGCAAGCACACAACAAGGCTTAGGGGCAAAATCGCTTTTAGCATTTGATGTCCTTATAAGGAGAAAATCAAGTGGCGCATACGCCACAAAAACGCGCTAATTGTAGCAAAATTCGCCAAACATTTGTCGCTAAAGCACAAAAGCCAAAATCAAAATAGCGACAAAAGTAAGCAAGCACAATGGAGCAAGGCAAAAGCGCAAACAGAAGCGAAAAAGTGTTAGGAAAAGTTTGAAAAGCTAAAAAAGTGCATAAAAAATGCAAAAGACAAATGGGAGCAAAGTAATGTTTAAGTTTATTATCGCAAGCAACAATGAGGGGAAAATCCGTGAGTTAGGCACTATGTTAAGCAATTTTGGCGAGGTAATGAGCCAAAGGCAAGCCCATATCACACTAGAGCCAAACGAAAATGGCAACTCTTTTAAGCAAAATGCGCTCATCAAGGCAAAGACGATTTATAATACCCTGCCACAAGAGAAAAAAAACACATTCATCATCGCTGATGATAGCGGAATCTGTGTAGATGCGCTTGAGGGCAAGCCCGGTGTCCTAAGCGCACGATATGCAAGCCCAAACAACAAAAAAAATGCAAGCGATGAAGAAAATCGCTACAAACTCATAAACGAGCTAAAAAAACACAAACTAGCAGAATCTAGCGCAAGATTTGTCGCTTGTGTCGCGCTGGTGGGAGAGGGAGCGCACGGAGAAAGGGTGGAGTTTTGTGCTGTGGGAGAGTGTGAGGGAAAAGTAATCGCACAAGAGAGAGGCAAAAACGGCTTTGGCTATGATAGTGTGTTTGTCCCCAAAGGCTTTGACACCACGCTAGCAGAAGTCGCCCCCGAAGTCAAAAACACCCTCTCTCATAGACGCAAAGCACTAGAGCAAATCAAAGAATTTCTAGAGCTTTTTGAGCCGATGATAAGCTAAGTCGATACAAAGCACCATTACAAACTAATATAACTTTTGTGTCATAATGTTTAGCTTTTAAGTCTGCTTTGATAAGGTGGCTTTTATGAATTTTTATCATCTGCTAAAATACTCCTGCAAATCATATTTTGTAAATTTTTCTTACTTTACTTTTGCTTTGTTTTGGCTTATCTCATTATTTTTACTCGCTTCATTTGAGACGCTATATGCTGATGAAAATCGCCACCAAAAACAGCTTGATAACCCTACCCTTTTAGAATCCACCGACATAGAATCCCTGCTCAAAAATAGTGCTGATTCTCTACTTTCCAAAAAATTTATCAAAAAACTAGAATCCAAAAAGGTTATCGCAATCTCAAACATACAAAACACCACCAAAGAGCAACTTGATATAGAATCGATAATGGTGATTTTTAAGTCATATATTTTAGATAGCGAAAAATTCATATTTACAAACACAATTCCTAGCAATGCCAACAAAATCGATACGATGATAAAAGATTCTCGCAAGTTACGAAAAGATGCAGAATATAATCAATACACAACCAAAGAGGAGGGTAGCTTGCTAGCACCTGATTATTCTCTATGGGGCAAAATAAGCAAAAAGATAAAACCGCAAACCAAAGAAGTGGAATATGAGATATTATTGCGATTGACAGATTTGACCACAGGAGTGGAAGTGTGGAGCAATATCTCTAAAATTTCAAAAACTTTGCCAAAAAATATGATAGAAAACTACAAAAAAGAATTCACTTTCGACACGCAAGTAAAAATGAGTCAAAAACAATGGAAAGAAAACTATGAAAAATGCCTCACAGAGGATATAAACGCGTGTCAAAAACTAATCCAAAATGGAGTGCCAAGCACAAATGATTGTAATAAAGAATCGTGCAATAAAATAGGGCTTATTATGAGGAATATAGGGCGTATAGATGAAGCATTTGACTATCATAAACGAGCTATTGATTTGGAAAATTATGAGGGGTATCGTTATTTGGGGATTTTATATGAATCTTACAAAAAAGATTCTACCAATGCAATAAAAACATATAAAATTGCGTGTGATAAATACAAAGAAAAAGAATCTTGCGGACTTCTAGGCTCAATGTATGCAAAAGGCGATAATATCGCACAAGATAGCGAAAAAGTTATCCACTATTACAAGAGAGCCTGTGATTTAGGAAGTAGTATCTTTTGTGTTTTTATAGGTATGATGTATGACTATGGAAAGGCAGTAAAAAGAGATTTGGTTATGGCAAAACATTACTTTCAAAAAGCTTGCGATATAGACAATGAATTTTGCACTATGAAACCACAATATGAGACAATAGAACAAGCCGCTAAACAAGAATGGGACGACTGCATAAAATACAAAAATCCTAGCGTGTGCAAAAGGATTATTGATAGCGGAGTTTTTCCAAGCGCAGATAAATGCAACGATGGACAATCGTGCAATGATATAGGAGTGATACACAAAATAGCAGGGTTGCCAAAGCAAGCTATTCCCTATTATGAAAAAGCTATTAGTTTGGGTTCTACACGGTCATACTTCAATTTAGGACTTTTATACGAGCAAATCAACCAAAAAGAACAAGCAAAAAAATACTATAAACCAGCTTGTGATAAGGGAATATATGAGGCTTGCTATGGCTTGGGGAATTTATTTTTAGAAGAGCAAGATTTTTTCAACGCTAGAAAAAACTTTGAAATTGTATGTGATAAATCAAGTAGCGACTTTAGTGGAGATTCTTGCAATAATTTGGGCGCAATGTATGTTAATGGATATGGAGTAAGGCAAGACTATGACAAAGCGTTTGAATATCACAAAAAATCGTGTGAATTAAGTAGCCCTGAAGGCTGTGGCAATCTAGGACACTTGTATGAAACCATAAAACAAGATAAAAACAAGGCAAAACAATACTACGGCAAAGCCTGTGATTTGGGTAGCCAAAAGGCTTGCCAATACTACAAAAGCCTAAATAATCAAAAAATTCACTAAAAATATTTTTTTAGCTAAACGCTATTTATCCGCAGGTAATGAAGCATTTTTACATTCTTGCTAGCTTTTTGCAAGTTTGTTTGAGGGGATTTGAAGCGCAAAGTGTATGCAAATATACAGATGATTTAGTCCCCGCACTGTGCATAAAAGCGCAGGACATAAATACACACAAACACACAAAAACAAAATAGATTTTCACGCCAAAAAATCAAGTGCAAAATCTAAAAACACACAAAAAGCAAAAATCTAATTCCCCCCCCCTACCAAAAGATTTACAACAAAACTTACCAAAGATTTACCACGCGCTAGATTTGTTTGAACCTACTTTGATGATATTTACTTCATTATCCCACACGACAAGCCCGCTTTTTATATCTGTAAGCGTAAGTAAGAAAAAATAATCCACTCTTTGCTTGGATTTGACTTTGACATTGCGCTGGATAATCTTGCCCGATAGCGATAGCTCTGGTGGCAAAATCTCTCCCTTTTCGGGCAGTGCATATTGATTTACTTCCTCATTTTTGCGAGAATCCCTCACTGATTGTATCATTTTATCCTCGCTCCCCCCACTCCCTGCAAACGCCATAGTAAGGATAAATTTCCCACTATTTCGCATATCACGCGTGATTTTGCGCGTAAGCTCCTCTGTGGAAAAATGCTGCATAGTGTCATTTATCACATCAGAGATGGCTAGGATTTTGGGTTTATCTAGCCCTGCTAGATTTTTGACATATCCACTCTCTAGCAAGCTAGCGACATTTTTGCTCGCCGCCTCTTCCAAATCGTGATAATCAATGCCAAGTGAAGTATAAGATTTGGATTCTGCTGTATTTACATACTTTATGTCAGAGCAACTACTTAGCACCACAGCCCCCACTAGCACACTTGCCAATGCCCTACTCAAAAGCCACATATCTATTTTTTGCATTTTGTATCCTTTTTGAAAAATTTTGCCTAAAAGACAAAAGAAAAAACGCAACTAAAATCGCGCTTATTTTTTGAGCGATTTTTCTAGCTCCACTACCCTACTCCAAGTCCCCACCACAGAATCAGGGTTTAGCGAAATAGAGGTTATCCCCTCGCGCACCAAAAATTCTGCCACTTCTATATAGTCGCTTGGTGCTTGTCCGCAGATTCCGCAGTATTTGTTGTGCTTCTTGCACGCCTCAATAGCTTTTTTAAACATTATTGACATTACAGGATTGCGCTCATCAAAGATATGACTTACTAGCTGTCCATCCCTATCCACGCCCAAAGTCAGCTGCGTGAGGTCATTTGAGCCGATTGAAAATCCATCAAACATCCCCAAAAACTCATCAGCCAAAATCACATTCACAGGCAATTCACACATTACATATACTTCCAGCCCATTTTTGCCCGACTCTAGCCCTTTGCGGCGCATTATCTCAAGCACTTTTTTACCCTCTTCAGGCGTGCGCAAAAACGGAATCATAACTTTCATATTTGTAAGCCCCATTTCTTCGCGCACCTTACACAGTGCCTCACATTCCCACTCAAACGCCACTTTATACAGCTCGGAATAATATCTGCTCGCCCCACGATAGCCTAGCATAGGATTTTCCTCTAGTGGCTCATATCCTAGCCCCGCTATCATTCCGCGATATTCGTTTGTCTTGAAATCACTTAGTCGCACAATCACAGGCTTTGGATAAAAAGCCGCGCAAATCATTCCCATACCCTCTGCGATTTTTTCTATGAAAAAATCTTTTGGACTTTCATAGCCCGCCATTAGTTTTTCGATTTCGCCTCGCTCTTTTATGTCTTTTTTGCCATTTTGCAAATCAAGCAACGCTAGAGGGTGGGCTTTGATTTGGTTTAGGATAATATGCTCCATTCGCGCTAGTCCTACGCCGTCATTTGGTAGCTGGGCAAAGCCAAATGCCTTTTCTGGATTGCCTATGTTCATATAGATTTTGGTTTTGGGGCGTCCCAAATCTTTTAGCATTACAGATTCTACTTCGTATTCGTGGATACCTGCGTATATGTAGCCCTCTTCGCCCTCTGCGCAAGACACCGTTACTTCCATACCTGTGTATAGCCTATCAGTCGCACCTAGTGCGCCAACTATCGCAGGCACGCCGATTTCGCGCGCAACAATCGCAGCGTGGCAAGTGCGCCCACCACGATTGGTAATGACGGCAGAAGCCTTTTTCATCACAGGCTCCCAATCTGGGTCGGTATTATCCGTTACCAAAATCTCGCCTTCTTTAAAGGTATTCATATGCTCCAAGTCATTTATGATTCGCACCTTACCCGCACCGATTTTGCCACCTATGGCACGGCCGCTTAGCAAAATCTCTCTATCAGCACTTCGATTTTTGAAATGGAATTTTTCTAGCTTTTGTCCATCATCTTTTTTGTGCTTTTGGCTTTGCACAGTCTCGGGACGAGCCTGCACGATAAAGATTTCTCCTGTTTCGCCATCTTTTGACCACTCCATATCCATAGGACGATACTCGCCCGCTTCTTTTGTGTAGTGCTCCTCGATTTTTATCGCATATCTCGCAAGAGTTAGCACATCTGCATCGCTTATAGAGAAGCTATTAAATTCTTTTTTGGTGGTTTTTACATTCACGGTGGTGTGCTCACTGCCTTTTGGAGCATACACCATTTTTTTGTCTTTTGTGCCTAGATGACGCTTGATTATGGGGCGTTTGCCCTCTTTTAGCGTAGGTTTAAACACATAGAATTCATCAGGATTTACAAGCCCTCCTACGACATTCTCGCCAAGTCCCCAAGCCGAAGTGATAAACACAGCGTCTTTAAACCCTGTCTCTGTATCTATACTAAACATAACCCCAGCACTTCCCTTATCTGCGCGAACCATTTTTTGCACACCCACAGATAACGCGACTTTGAAGTGGTCAAACTTCCTTGAAGCGCGGTAGCTCACAGCCCTATCGGTAAAGAGAGAAGCAAAGCAAGATTTTATATAGTGGATAAGCTCGGTTTGTCCCTTGACGCTCAAATAAGTATCTTGCTGTCCAGCGAAGCTCGCATCGGGCAAGTCCTCTGCTGTCGCACTACTACGCACAGCGACATCGGCCTCTTTTTTGCCATACTCGGCACTCAAAATCTTATATGCTTTAAATATTTCCTCACGCAAATCATCAGGGAAAGGCGTGCCAAATATAAGCTCACGGATTTGCTTAGAACGGGTTTTTAGCACATCAATTTCAGTTACATCTACGCCATCTAGCAAATCCATAATCTTTTGGCGGATTCCGCCACTATCTAGCAGATACCAATACGCCTCGCTAGTGATTGCAAAGCCATTTGGCACTTTTATGCCAGCAGGGACTAGCTCTTGGAACATTTCACCGATGCTTGCGTTTTTGCCTCCTACGAGAGGGACATCTTTGTTGTTAAGTTCTTTAAAAAACTTAATGTATTTCATTTACTTTCTCCTAAGTGTGTTTGTGGTTGGATTGGGAAGTGTGGTAGCTTGCTTGGCAAGCAAATCTTGCTTAAACCAAAACATTATAGCCAATACAAAAAAACATTTATTGTAATTTATCAAACTTTATGTAAAACTTAAGTGCGCAAAAATAACCCACTTTTATCACTAGCAGTGCGTAGATATTACACATATTTTTGTAGATTTTGCTAGAGAAAGCTATAAAAACAGCTATAAAACAAACCAAAAGCTAGTATTTTTAGTGTTTTTAGCATTTTTACAAAATTTATATGTGATAAAACATTTTTATCTGTGCCTTTGTGTAGTGTTTTTTTGCGTTTTTCTTGCCACTTGATTTTTGTGCCATTTGATTTTGTGAGAATATTTGTGCAAAATGCTTGCAATGCTTGTAGAATTTGTAGAATGCGTAAAGATAAAAATAAGAAAAAATTGTAACACAACTTATGCTACAATCTCGCCAAAATTTTGGGACACATTTTTTAGATTATACTTCATCGTTATAAGGGCTTAAGCGTGAAAATACCAAAAATACCAATGGAAGACATTACCCAAGTTGCGGAGTTTTTTAGTATTGTCCATCATATCCCGGGTCGCATTAGAATCCGCGTGAATGTCTCCAAACTTCCTGCTATCAAAAAATGGGCGAAAGAAACGACTTTAAGAGAGGTTTTGCCTGCAAATGAGGAGGGAGAGAGCTTCATCATCACACTTTTGCAATCACTACCTGCGGTAAAAAATATCAAGGTAAATACGATTGTGGGGAGCGCGACTATTGAGTATGATAAAAATCTCTTTGAGCCGAGCTTGTGGGAAAGCTGGGTGAAAAAGGAAAATTTAGCGCAGATTGAAGCAAAACTCAATGAATTCTCACAAAATTTAGGCAAAGACATAGGATAGGATACAATGCAAGAGGCAATAGCACCCACAATCAAGCAAGCAAAAATCAGCGAGGCGAAAATCCTCTATCTAGCGATAAATGAGCGAGAAAAGTCCGCTAAATTCTATAAAGGCGTGCAAGAAAGTGTGCGAGGGAATGTGCGAGGAAACAAAAAAGTGTGGGAAAACGCACAAAATACGCAGGATATAAATTCTCAAAATTCTACAAATAATGCGAGTAATGGAAGCGATGAATCCGTAGCAAAACTTCACAAAATATTTGCCACAATCGAAAAAAAAGAGCAGGTTGCAATAGCAAATGCTAAAGCGGTATTTGAGGGCTTTAGCGAGTGTGAAAATGCTTTGCTAGCAGATGAGAGTATCCTTTTGCCAAGTGCTTTGCCCGATAATATTTTGCAAGAGTTATTAAATGAAATGGGGGAGTTAGATTCTCAACATTTAAATATTTTGGCACTCGGTATAGAATCTCATCATCTAAAAAGTAGCGATTTTTTGATAAAACAAGCACAAAATTTGCAAGCACAAGATGTGCTAAACCAAAATTTATCACGCCAAAATCCACAAGTCCTTGATACGCTCTATCAGCTTCAAGCATTAAGCTACAATCATCATATACCACTTTTACAAGGGCAAAGCCCAAAATCTAGCACAAAACAAAACAAACAAAGCACAAATATGCAAAATGACTTGCTTAGGGCATTTTTACAAGCCTTTGGGGTAAATAATGGCAATTTTAATCCCACTTTAAATCCTACCAATTTTGCCTCACTAAGCGATTTGGCGCGACAAAGCCCGATTTTAAGCGAGATACAAATCTCTATTGGACAGATTCAAAATTTTTATAATCAAACAAAAACCGTTGTGAAAAAACTTGAGAAGGGGGAATTAAGCCAAGATGAATTAGTAAATTTTTTGCAAAGATTGCATTTTTAGCATAAGTTTTCTCAAAATGTATGCCTTTTTGAGAAAACTTATGC
Organism: Helicobacter sp. MIT 01-3238; assembly: GCF_003364135.1. Lineage (NCBI taxonomy): Bacteria > Pseudomonadati > Campylobacterota > Epsilonproteobacteria > Campylobacterales > Helicobacteraceae > Helicobacter > Helicobacter sp. MIT 01-3238. The sequence continues at coordinate 12,865 of NZ_NXLN01000028.1, read as the reverse complement.
TATGATTCGCTCAAATTTTCTCAAAAAGGAGTCAAAAATGGCAATACCATTTGTTTTAGGATTGGTCATCGGTGGCGGAGCAGTATATGCCTACAACAACAGAGAAGAGCTCTCTAAGCAAGTCAAAGCAAAGAGCAAAGAACTCAAAGCTGGGCTAAAGAAAGGGCAAGAAACTCTCGATAAAGTTTCCACTTCCATAAAAAGTGGAGCAAAAAGCCTCACAAAAAGCATAAAAAGCGGTGTAAGTAGCCTGCAGCAAGCTAGCACTACTCAAAAATCCACGCCAACTAGCGCAAGCAAAGCCACACACACAAAAACGACAAAAAGCACAAAGCCAAAAAGTGCCAAAACAGCTACAAAGCCTACCAAAAAAGTAGCACAAACAACGACACAGCCGACACTCATCACAAACTCATCTACCATATAAACACAAGAAAGGATAAACAATGTTACTAGACACAGGAGCTCAAAGGTCAATCACAGGACACATAGTAAGCGGTGGCGTAGCAGGACTCTTGCTCGCCTCATACACAAACTATCAGCAATACAAAGAGGGCACAATCTCACAAGATAAAGCTATCAAAAACACTCTTGTAGCTGGTGCGCAAGGTGCTATCGTAACGGCTTGTGCTATCGGTGTGTCAAACGCACTTGGTAGCAACAACAAAGGCGGATTCCAAGCGGTGCTAGAATCTAGTGCATACTTACTCGCAGGTGCGGCTGGTGTATATGTCATCAGCAACCTTAACGAGGATAAAAAATAAAGGAATAAAAATGGCAAATACAAATCAAAACGGAACAAATCAGGCAAACACAGACAACAGCGGGACACAAAATCTTGATTCATTGCAAAGCAATCCATACATAAATGGCACTTCACAAAGCAATGCAAATCAAAACTCAAATGCCCCTCAAAGCGCGGCATTTGGCACGCAAAATCAACAAACCCAAAGTGGCTTTGGCAATGCTTTTGGTAGCAACCAAAGCACTCAAAATAACGCGCAAGCCAACACCACAAGTGCGCTAAGCTCGTTTTTTAATTCTGGAAATTCACAGCAAGATTTCCTAAAAGGCGCGTTTATCGGTGCGGTAGCGACTTTTATCCTTACCAACAAAGACGCGCAAAAGGCGATTTTCAAAGGATTTGCCAAAATCTCAAGTCTTTTTGAAATGGGAATTGAGGAGCTAAAAGAGCGATATGAAGACGCCAAAGCGGAAGTAGATTCTAACTAAGGACACGCTAATGGCTTCAAAAACTGCTCCTGTGCGCTTAAAGCTCATTCACAGCACTGCCAATAGGGCGCGATTTTCCTACGCGCTCAAAAAAGGCGGTGCGATTCAAGCCATTCCGCTTCGTTTGGAGATTGAGTGCATAGAGGGCGTGAAATCTGTGCGTGTAAATGATATTTTACACAATGTCATCATCACTTATGTGGGCGATGAGCGCGATTTGGAGCGCATTACAGAGTCTATCTTTGCCACACTGCAAAATCTGCTAACCACTTCAAAAAGGCAAGTCTCAAGCGCGAGTATTTTTACCCTACGCGATGAGATTCCAAGCAGTGCAGAAGTGGTGCGCTCGGCTACCGCGCTTATTAGCGAGCCTTTTATCAAGCCCCTAGCACCAAAGGCGGCTTTTAGCACCATTGCAGCATATCCATTGCTAAAAAGTGGTGTGCAAGAGGCATTAAGCGAGGGCGTTACCTCACGCGTGCTAGAAGCTATGGCTGTGGCGATTTCGCTTTATCGCGCGGATTTTCGCACGGCAAATTCCACAAACTTTATGCTTACTTTGGGTGAATACATCGAAGAAATGACAATGTATAAAAGCGATGATTTGCTCCAAGAGCTTAGCAAACCGCAAGGTGGAGAAGCGTGGGTAGAAAAGCACATAAATGGCAAAGAAGAACTGGTGCTAACCAAAGCAGAGGATTTGCAAATCGGCGATATTGTCGTGGTGGGTGCTGGCGATAGTATCCTAATTGATGGGCATATTGTCTCGGGCGAAGCAATGGTAAATCAAATCTCAATGACGGGCGAAGCCACACCTGTGAAGCGCGCAAGGGGCGATAGGGTGCTATCTGGCACTATCGTGCAAGAAGGGCGAATCAAAGTGTGGGCAGAAAGCGTAGGTAGCCAAACAGCCACCGCGCGAATAAAAAGCTATATCCAAGAAACGCTTACACAAAAATCCTCCATTCAACTAAGCGCGTCAAAAATGGCAGATAAACTCGTGCCAATCACGCTAGGGCTTGCCATTCTCTCTTATGTCTTTAATCGCGATTTAACGCACGTAGCAAGCGTGCTTCAAGCGGATTATTCTTGTGCTTTGAAGCTCGCTACACCTGTGGCGTTTAAATCTGCAATCTCAAGTGCGGGGAAAAATGGAATCATCATCAAAGGTGCAAAAAGCCTAGAATCGCTTAATGAAGCCGAAATCTTTGTCTTTGATAAGACAGGCACACTTACCAAAGGCGAGCTAGAAGTCGTGCAAGTGCATAGCTTCTCTCCAAGCTGGGATAAAGAGCAGATTTTGAATCTCTCTGCTAGCATTGAGGAGCACTACTTCCACCCTGTGGCTGAAGCGGTGGTAAAGGCAGCTAGAGAGCAGAAGTTTAACCATATCCACCACGATGAAGTAACTTTCATAGTCGCGCACGGCGTAAAAAGCCAAATCAATGGCAAAGAAGTGCTTATCGGCAATCGGCATTTCTTAGAGGACGATGAGGGCGTGGATATGACGCCTCATAATTCTAAGATAAAAGAACTTCTAGATTCTGGACATACGCCGCTTTTTATCGGCTATGACGGCAAGCTACTTGGGCTAATCTTGCTAAAAGACTCCTTGCGAGCTAATGCCAAAGAAGCCATTGCGCGACTTCGCAAAAGCGGTGTCAAGCAAGTCATAATGCTTACAGGCGATGAGGAGAGCAAGGCAAAAGAAATCGCTAGCGAGCTAGGAATCGATAGATTTTATGCCAAACTTTTGCCAACCCAAAAAGCTGAAATTCTAGAATCTATAATGAATGAAGGGCACAAAGTCGCCTTTGTAGGAGACGGCATAAATGACGCACCCGCGCTTATCAAAGCGCACAGCGGAATCGGAATGTGCAAGGGTGCAGACATCGCCAAAGCAAGCGCGGACATTGTGCTACTAAAAGATGATATAGAGTCGGTAGCAGACGCGCGAGAGTTCGCGCTTGCGTGCCTAAACAAAGTCAATAAAAACTTCAAAATCACGGTGGTGGTAAATAGCGCGATTTTGGCTCTTGCTACCTTTGGGAAGCTCTCTCCGATTCAGACGGCGTTTTTGCACAATGGCACGACTATCGGGCTACTACTAAACGCCCTGCGTGGCATAACTGTGAAAAAAAGATAGGGAGAGAAAATGCCACTAATGCCCCTAGCTCTCATCGGTTGCGTGGTGCTGCTTTGCAAAGTGGCAAACGGAAGTGCTAAGAAGTTTAGAAAAATACTCAAAGACAAAAAGGAGAGAAAATGAACACAACAACAAAAGCAAAAACACTAAAGAGCCAAAACTCAACAAAAAGCGCGACAAAAAGCGCAAAAATCAGCGAGGCTAAAAAAGACAAGGGCTCAAGCCTAAGCCTAAAAACCTTGCAAGTCGCAGAACTCTTTACCTCGATAGAATCAAAAAGAGAATTTGCCAAGCTAGGAATGAGTGCTTCACTGCTTACTTGCGTGGGGAGTGCGTTTTTTAAGGGTAATTTTGCGCGAAATCTGCATATCGCTTCAGGTGTCGCACTCGTGGGATTTAGCATCTGGCATCATAGTTTGTATGACAAAAATAAATAGGAGAATTTGAATAGGGGATTCTAGGATATTTGAGCGCGTGATATTCATTTGGTGCGCTTTGTCATTTAGGCGATGAAGCCACAGATAATTATCATACCATTGCTCTAAAAATTCTAGAATGCTCACTTTGTATTCCCCTAATTATTTCAATGCTTTTTAATATCACAAATTTCTTATAAGTCGTTTTTCAATCTCAATATAATTTCGCGCTTTATCAAAAAACGCTTCATCATAATTTGCTGATTTTGTATTATCATAGATTCTATAATTACGCTTTGAAGCATTTGTGTCATTAAACACCTCCAAACGCAAGCCATTAGCAAAATCTACAAATATATCATCTAGCTTTGAAATGCTTATATCCTCAATCATCGTAGGACACATATCTTGCAAAATCCACACTAGCTTATCTTTGCTATCAAAAAACAAACTTTCATAACTCCCAAATATAATCTCTTTGTTTTGTATAAATCGATAAGTGCTTTGCACTTCAAGGCTAAAATTTGGCATTACCACTTCTTTTCCGTTTTCACAATATTGAGTAATATTCTCGCCAATCTCAAGTCCCAAAACACCATTAAACAGGGTAATTTCTTGGAGGATATGATTTTGCAAATCTTGCAATTTCATTTATCCTCCTCATAGATGACAAAATGTTTGTAATCGTTTGCTTCATATTCCCCTATAATCGTGGATTTTGCTTCTATCAATCAATAATGCTCAATTTTTTTATTCGCATTGATAAAAATCTCTAGACGCAATCCATTAGCAAAATCTATGGCTATATCATTAAAGGCGTTTAGCGAAATATTTTGCACTTGCAATGGTAAAGCAATATTATTTGATACCACTTTATCAAAGTGCGTATTGCCAATCGCATCACCTAGCGAGCTATCAAAATGCCTTGCTAACTCATAAAATCCTAGCACCACTTTATCTGCGAGGCAAAACCTAAATGGACACTGAATATCTAGTGTATATTTCGCGCAAACTTGCTTATCTTTTGGCTTTTTGGTTGCATTTCTCGTGTCTATATCTCTAGGGATTTCATCAAAATCTAGGCTTACCACATACCCCGCCCTACGAATAGCAATCATATAGGTGTTTTTTAGTTTTTGTGTCATTTATCTTACCCCACAACAAACGCTAATCATTACCCCTGTGGATAGATAAAACATTTGAAAATTTTATCTCATCTCCACAAACCCCGTGCTAAATCCCCAAGTAGAAGTGTCAAAATTATCGATTTTATCTCGCACTATTGAAAATCTATTTGCTACCTCACTTTTAAATCCACACAAACTTTTAGCATATTTTAATGCCAAATTTGCATTTGCTTTTGATGAAAATACGCCAAGCAGTTTGAACATATCCATAAAGTAAATATCCACTTCGTAAGAATTTTCCAAATAATATACATATTTTGGAAGTTTCTTGGGGGTTTTAAATATCGGGGGTGGATTTGTGTTTGTCGATTTTATCGCTTGAGATAGATACAAAGCATAGCGTTTGATTTCTCTAAACTCACTACCAAAATATGTTGGATATTTCCCACTTCCATAGTGTTTATCACAAAGCCTCTTTGCGTATTGCAATGATGTTTCATTTGGCAGCATAGAATCATTAAGCACAAAATGCGGAATGTCAAAGCCTTTGATAAAGCCATTTTGCCAATGAAGTGTATCTAGGGCAATCGTATGGATTTTGAAACATTTTTGATATTTTCTAAACCCCTCCAAATCTTTGTAAAAATCAATACATTTTTGTGCATTTTGCACGCTAGAAAATGTCCCCAAAGGCTTTGTCTCATCTAAATCATACTTTTCATAAATATGCTCTACAAAGTAAATTTTCATCTTAGCGTCCTTACATTTTTCACTAAATGCTTTGATTTTTTTAGTGTAGTTGGTTTTGTCATTGTAATGGTCTATTTGGTGGTATAAAAAATGGTATATAATCAAGTTTGCTAATCATATCCTTGATAGTTATTTGAGGTAAATCCAAATAAACTTCTATGTTTTTTCTAACAATCTTTGAGGTTCTGCTATCACACAACATTTCAACTACAAATTCGACATCAAAACCGCATAACTCCCCATTTAGCCAAAAAAGCACCCAAAATCTACCCCATTTCTCCCAAAATCGCAAACCAAACTTTGTAAAATCTAGCTTGCGCAAATCCTCAATCTCAAGAAAAATCCCCAAACAATCTCCTATACCATAATACCCAAAACCACCTACTTTACACATTATGTAAAAATACTCTATCTGTTGCTTGCTAAGATAATCACATATATCATTAAGCAAAGCTCTCTTGCTAAAATCTAGCTCTTCTATACCAGCATAACTAGCATAAGGTTTAGAGTATTTTATGCTAGTTATTTTATTGCATTCATCAAATGACAAAATTCTAGCTTCATTGTTAAATAATTTTGCATTAAATCTTTTAATCTGTGGCATAGAATCTGCATAAAACTTTGCTTTTTCTTGCTCTACTTTACGCATAATTATCTCTTCTTTTCTTGCTAATATACTTTTATCTATCATATTCACTCCTCTCTTAAATTTTTATAGTCCAAATCGCTTATATCAAGTATCAAAATACGCCAAATGTTACCAGAAGCGTAGAAAAGCAGGGTTTAGAGATAAATTCCTTAATCATATCTTTGTTTGTGAAGTCATTTTCCATTGCAGATGGGTCTATATCATATTCATTATCTCCCACTTTTTTATAAAATGTATCAAACCAAACATTATCAAATGTATCCAAAAATAGCAACGCATTTTTGATGTCATACCCCACGCAAAAGCAATATTCATCTATGCACACACCATATTTGCTACTGAAATACAAAAGACTTTCTATTCTTTTATCAAAAAGATTAAAGTGCATTAAATTGTCTTTATATGCTTCATCTAGCACTTGATTTGGAGGAAATACCACTTCAAAGCATTGTGTATCATTCCACACTTCTATATAATCTATCAGCCTTGCGCTCTTCTCTTGCAAAATATCTATCAAATCCAAAGAATCCTCATATCTAAAAAATACCTTATCATTTTGTAAAATCGCATATTTATACCCGATAAATTGTATAGTATAAGAAAGTCTATATCCCTTGACTTCTTGTATCATATTTGCCACCTAATCATTTGTTTTTATTGAAAAATCTATGGGTAATTTCGCCCGTTTTTGGATTTTTTATAAATTCAAAAGTGCCATTTTTGTCAATTTTTCTAAACATTCAGCGATTACACTATCATCATAAAGATATTCTTTTGGGTATTTTTTATCTTCTACAAACACCAATGTATCAACTCCGCCGATAAAATCAATCATTTCGTCCAATACGCCACAACTATCGCTTGGATAGTATTCAAGCGTTTTTTCATCACTCTTACGCATAATATCCATAGCCCAATCACTCGCTTCCTCCCTTTTGATTTTATTATGCAAGATATTTTCTAGTATTATTTTTACCTGTCTTGGTGTGATAAGTGTTTTGTTTGTGGTTGATTCTAGGTGTGTAAGTATTACTTCATCATCGTATTTGTATCGCGAAGATTGCTTAGTATCTATCTCAAGCAAGAAGCACAGCTCATCAAAAATAAAATATTTTTCGCTAGTTGGATAATCTAACTCATTCTTGTTGTAGAGTTCTAGTAGTTTATCCGAGTCTCGCGCAACTTGCTCCCTACTCAAAAATCCTGCCAAAATCTTTTTAGAATATTCTTGCAAAATCTCTAAAGTTATCTTTTTCACTATCTTGTTCCTATGTTTTGACACTTATATGCTTTGGGGATAATTTTATTTTGAATGTCATCTCCATACCGTTATGCCCTCTCTTGTGCCATTTGCCAAATATGCCAATAATAAACAGCTAAAACAAATCCAAAAGTTATAGCTCACTATCATCATAATTTTTTGGATGTCTGGTAGTAGAACAATAAGATTCTGTAAAAGTCGCATTGATTCTAGCCATAAATTCTATACTTTCTTTAGAAAAACACATAATAGGCAAAGAATCGTTAAATTGGAAAATAATAACTTTAAAACACACTTCTGTTGGCTCAAAAATTTCTTGTATATGCAAAATCTCTTTTTCTCTTTTTTGTAGTCGCTTACAAAGTTTGTCAAACTCCTCTTCAAACTCCCAACCTTTATATCGTTTTGCGTAATAACACCACTCCGAGTGCGCATTTTGAACAATAGCTTGCTTTGGTCTTATCTTGTGATGTTTTGTCCAGCGAGGTTTAAGCCTAAGCTTCTTTGTAATATATTCAGGGTCAAATTTGACATTAGGAATCTCTGATATTTCATAATCCTTGCTCATATAAAATATGATTTGGAACTCGGGGTATTTAGCAGTAGTATTGCAATAATGTTTTAACTTTGGCATTATTTTAACCTTGAATCCTGTATTAAGTTGATAGAGAGTATTCTCTTATGCTAGATAAGTATTTTTACCAAGCAATATTTGGTATGCTCTAAATAGCACAAGCATACCGCAAAAATGACTAATATAGGATACTTCATTTGCTTTGCCCATAAGTAAATATCACTCCCCAAAAATCGCTAAGCCACTGCCTAATATCCTCTGGAATAAGTCCATAGAAGTAATCCGCATTTTCTTGGTAGATGATATTTTCATAAAAGCAGGTTGCAACCGCACTTTTGATATTCTCATCGCCCTCTTTGTCTATCTCATTGACAATCCCAAAAATCTTTTCAAGCCTTAAATAAGATTCTAAATCCCCCTCATCTTTTATGCAATGCTTATGCTCTCCTCTAGCCTCCATAAAGTGTATCTCTATAAATTCAGCTAGAGAGCTAAGAACGCCACACAAAGTATACTCCTCTATTTTATCCTCATCATCATAGCGCAATTCCGCATTTGCAATGCTTATGAGGAAATCCTTATCACTTCCAAATATTTTTAGAATCGCTTTGTGTTCTGTCATAGCATTCATTTTTAGATACTCCTTATAAAGCATTTATTATGTCTTTATTTTCAGTAGTTTTAGAATAATGCAAGTGATATTCTTAAAACTTTTTCCACCTTATTTTTTTAACAAAATCTGTCTTTCTTTGCTTACTTGATTTGAGAGTTTTTCAAGTTTGTTTTGCCAATCGCAACTACGGCTACTAAAAATCCCCAACTTCAAGCAATTTATCTATCAAAGATTCTATTATTATTCCTTTTTGTGTAGGATTATTTTGTATATCAAAGCTATGTAGCATAGATTCTAGTAAATAATTTGCCTAAAATCTACTTGTCTTTAAACACCCTTGTGCTTGTGCCATCTCCCCAATGTATCAATTCATAATTTTTTGGATTTCTAGTAGAAGAATAATGATCTTCGCCAAAAGTTGCATTGATTCTAGCCATAAATTTTATACTTTCTTTAGAAAGAGAAATAACGGGCATATAATCATTAAATTGGTAGGTTACAACCATAAAATCCGTATATGTTGGCTCAAAAATTTCTTGTATATGCAAAATCTCTTTTTCTCTTTTTTGTATTCGCTTACAAAGTTTGTCAAACTCCCTTTCAAAATCCCAGCCTTTATATATTTTTGTATAATACCACCAATCCGAGTGTGCATTTTGAATAAGGGCTTGTTTTGGTCTTATCCTATGGTGGTAAGTCCATTTAGGTTTAAGCCTAAGTTTTTTTGTAATGTAATCAGGGTCAAATTTGACATTAGGAATCTCTGATATTTCATAATCCTTACCCATACAAAATATGATTTTAAACTCTGGATATTTAGCAGTCGTATTGCAATAATGTTTTAACTTTGGCATTATTTTAACCTCAATCCTGTGTCAACAGGTTTTAGATGACTTTCTTTTCTTACAGGAACTAGTATGACTTTTTTCCCTGCTGTATGAACATTATACTTGCTGGTGGTGCCTTTTTCATAAACAAATTCTCCTTTAAGTTTTTCTGCATCTTTATATCCAAAAGATCTAGCAATCTCATTTGCCCTGCTCGTTGTTTGATATTTTGAATTTTTAGCTAAATATTCAATGTCATCAATATCGTCTTTTTTATTGGAAAAATATATATTTACGCTTACTTCTTGCCCGCTAGGTGTCCTAATAATTGGAATATCTTTCGTATGTCTTGGCAGTGTTGTTATAGTTGTTTGCTGTTGATTATTGCTAGGTATTTGGGTGAGCTGACTTTGTGTGATTTGAGATTTAGGAATAGTGGTAATAAATGCTTTGTTGGCATTTTCATCTATTGATATTGGTGGAATTTTGGTATTTGTAGAGTTTATAGCGGAAGTGTGCTTGATTAGAGTGTCTGTATCATTGCTTGTAAGGATATTTTTTATATAGTTTGTGGTATCTACAAAACCATTTACTATTTCGCTAGGTTTTACACCTACTATAACCCCTATACTAGAATTTAATGCTTTTGTGCTAAATGGATTACTAATGATAAATTCTATATCATCTACAACTTCTTGTGTGGCATTTTTGGCGATAGTAGTTAGCTCCTGTGGAGTAAGAATTCTACCTTTTTGCCAAGAAAGATTAAGTGCGGGATAACCTATCGTTCGCAGTGTTTTGGCAAATGAATTATTTTCTACTTCATTTAGTGCTTGATTTGTCCCTATACTTGCATATCTAACTGAATTTGCAGAATTACTAGAAATACTTGCGCCTATAATTCCTCCACTTACAGATACGATAGATTTGATAATTTCTTGTTGCTTGGCACTAAGAGAGGAAGTATCTGTTGTATCATATATAGCGTTAGAAGCCAATCTAGCAATGATTGGGGCAGAGCCAGCAGATATGCCACCAGAAAGCACAGAGTTTAGCAGTTTAGTATTGTTTATGTTAGATAGGGAATCAATACTTTGAGAGGATAGCCCACCTGCCAATGCGCCATAGGCACTATGAGCTAATACATTGGTTATAAATTGTGCTTTTGGTGATAGGTTTGGATTATCTTGCGTAATGTGTTTTATGCCATTTGCTATATATGGATTAGCCAAAGAAGTAGCTGTGCTTAAAAAATCTTGAGTAACTATGCCTGTAATGATTCCTTCTGTGATAGCATTGATGCTTAAATTTGCAATGTTGCCTTGAGAAGTGCTATCATCAAGGCTTATCATTTCTTTTATATCCTTTTTAAGTGCATTTGCTTTATCCTTTAAAACGCTCGCCAAAGATATAGTTTGAGCATTTTCCCTTTCTTTGTCTATCGCTGTTTGAGTATACTCTTGTAGAGGTATATTGTTGTTTTTGTGTGGGTTTCTATTTATGGTAGATATGGAGTTTGCAAGGCTAGTATTTGTATTATCTGCTGTGCTTGGATTAGCTTGAGTGGTGGCTATTTGCTTGCTAGATATATCTATACCACTGCTTATAGTGGCTAGTGCACTAGAAGTGCTAGAATCTGCATTGCTTAGAAAATAGCCTCCATTTGTTCCTATTGAAGTAGAGAGAGTATCATAGCTTGAAGTGTTGTTTAAGTTGGAGTGAGATAAGGTATTTGTGTTTAGCGAGCCATTACCTAGTATAGCAGAGCCTACTAAGTTTGTGTGATTGGCATTGATAGAGAGAGAATCTGCTTGTATGCTAGATAGAGTGGTGGTGCTTTGCAAAGTGGCATTTGTCTTTGAGTGAGAATAGCTAGCTTGCCCACTAGGAGCACTCGCCCCATATACAGGGACAGAAGCAGATAGAGATAGCGAATGTGATGAGGAATCATAAGAAGTGCTATCTTGCAAAGAAACAATATCCAAAGCATTTCCTATATCCATAGACAAAGTAGATGCTTTTATGCTAGAGCCACGCATAGTGGTATTTTCAGTGGTGCGTAGGCTTAGTGAGTTTGTATTCAAAGTGGAGTGGTTATACGAAGTGGAGGATATAGATGAGTTTGAGTGAGAATTATCATAGCTTGCTTCTGCATTTATACCCACTCCATTTGTCCCTACCGATACGCTTGCACCCACACTGATAGAATCTAGCGAACTTGATTGTGTGGAAGTAAATGTATTTTTAGAAGCCTCTAGGGTAAAGTTTTGCGCTTGTAAATCTGTGTGTTGTGTTATGTTTGCATTTAAGCCTTTTATAGTAGTATCTTTGGTGGTATATATGGATAGATTTGCAGTGTCTATGGCAGAATCTAGCGCGTTTGTCTGTGTAGATTCACTATTTGAGCTAGCAATAGTAGCGGTGTAGGACAAAGATAGCTTAGCGTTAAAATCTTTGTTTGCCGCTTTTGCTATGTCTAAGCTCGTATCAGCTATATCTAGAGTGGCATTTAGAGATTGCAATACCTTAGCTTTGGTAGAATGTAGTGGCGAGCTAGTATTGGTGTTTAGTAGGGAGTCTAGACTATATGCTGCACTTACAGCAGGAGAGAGGATAGGCACACTTGCTTTTAGCCCTACTCTATGAGATACCATAGTGGAGTTGTATGAGTCTTTGTAAGTATTTGAGAGATAGTCCATAGTGAGGCTATCAGCATTTATAGATATGGTGTTGTTTTTAGCATTAGAAGTGACATTTGTGGTGGCTAAAGTATTTGAAGTATCTGCTTGTGAGTTGTCTAAGTCATTGACTGCTATATCTTTCTCATAAGTGCGCAAATCCACAGAATTCATAGCAACATTGTTTTTTGCATTTATAGAAATATTATTTCCGTGCAAAAGGCTTTTGTCATAAGTAGTGTAGTTTTTGTTGGCATTTAGTGTGGTGGTATCTGTGCCATAGCTTATGGATAAATCACTAAGGCTACCCTTAAATCCTCTTTCTACAATCTTTTGGGTAATGTCTTGGGTGTAAGTATCTGCTTTAGAGCTTAGTGCTATGTCGCCATTTTTTGATTGTAGTGCTATATCTTCACTAGCTAAAGCAGTGAGATTATAAGCGCGTATATCCTTGTCTGCGCTTATTGAAAGAGAACCATTGCTAAATAGAGCACTCCCCCCTTGCACCTCACTTTGTGTCGTGGTGGTGGTAGTGGTGTCTTTGGAGTAGAAAAAATGCTCCTTAGTGCTATGGTGCGTATAAGTAGCATA
>NZ_NXLN01000027.1:0-33620 GCF_003364135.1 Helicobacter sp. MIT 01-3238 | reverse complement strand
AAGTTTTTGCAAATCATAAAATCTACCGTGAGGCAAAGCGTGAAGCGAATCTAAACCCCTTAAGGAGAAACGACAATGAAAAATTTGTCAAAATCAGTGTTTTTGAGCGTGGCGGTGGCAAGTGCGCTAGCAGCAAGCGCAGTAGCTGAAGAGAGTGCTGGATTTATCGGTCTAGAGCTAGGTGCAAGCGGTGGCAAGCAAGAAGCAAAGATAACAGGAACTGCGCTTAACCAAAGCCGAACTGCTTCAGATAATCTTGAAACTTATGGTGTAAATGTCGGTATCGTAGGTGGATACAAGGCGTTTTTTACTTCTTGGTTTGGGCTAAGGGCGTATGCGAATCTAAACTATATCCACACGCTTAACGAAGAAATGATAAGAGAAGCCGATGGAAGTAGCCTATCCACAGACCAAGCTATTACCGCGCTAAACTATGGCGTGAATCTAGACTTGCTATTTAATGTCCTAGCATTTCAGCAAGCAAATCTAGGGCTATTTGTAGGTGCTGGGCTAGGTGCAAATACATTTTTTGCTTCAAATGCCATAGATGCTGCAAAGAAGAAAATAGGCGCGAATCCAGACTTTGGTTTGCTTCCAGACGATTTGCAAGGACAGCTAAATAATGACATAAAAGACAACAAAGCCTACACAGGATTTGATGCGTGGGTAAATGTCGGTGTCCGCACAAACTTCCTAGAGCATCACGGAATCGAAGTGGTTGCAAAAGTGCCATTTGTAGGAACTACTGTGTATGACAAAACGCTAGGCAATCCAGCTGTTGCTAGCACAAATGGAAGTATCAAACTCTACAATCCTTGGAATGTCAGCGTGCGCTATATTTATAGCTTCTAAGATATTTTTTAGCTAGGATTTTAGCTAAGGAATTTCACTCCTTGTATGCTTCAATCGCACTTAGGCTTTTGCCGAGCAAAGCCTAAGTGCTTCCTTTCATTCTGCTGTTTTTCATTTCTGCTATTTTTGTCGCGTAGCTTATCTAGCTAGATTTCACAAACCAAATTTTCTAAATATGGCAAATCCATATCAAGCGCACGACACAAGCACACTATATACGCGACATATCTATCAAACTTACTTAAAATCTGCTCCCAAAGTCTATTTTAATCCACACAAAATCTACGCGAAGCCTAAATCGTAATATCAAGCAAGGCATTGCTTTTAGGAGAATCTAGCACTTTAGCGGGCTGCTCTTTTTGCTCCTGTGGCTTTTGTGATTCTCTTTCTTCTTGCTCTTGCTTGCCGTTTTTGCCGTTTTCATCAGCTTTTTGTAGGGTTTCTGTGGGGCGCACTTCTGCGATTTCTTTTAGTTTGTTCTCAAACTCTTGGGGGATAAAGTCCCCCCTTTGTGTTGCGTTTGCGAGGTTAGCAGAGGTGGTTTGCATATTTTGGTTGATATAGGTTATGTTACCGATAGTTGAGACAGCCATCTAGCTCCTCCTTTCTTGCTTATTTTGTTTAGAGCTTTTGTGCCTAGCCCTTTTAGTCAAAAAGTCTTTATATTTTATCGGCAAATTTTCGTTTTTGTTTGCCTATTGTTTGTTTCTTTTTGATTTATGATAGCGCACACTTTGGCTCTAAGCAAATTTCTTTCCAACTCTTAAAAGCACGATACACACGGTATTTGAAGCATATCTAAAAGACAAAAAAAACAAAATCAAATCCTAATAAACTTTGCAAGATTTTGCCATATAAAAGTTTGCAAACAATAGCCAAAATTTTAGTAGGTTTCAAAATATTCTTGGATTTTGGCTTGGTCGCGAGTGCGAGTTAGACAGAGCATTAGTAGCACGCGGGCTTTTTGTGGGTTTAGCTCCCCAGCACTTACAAACCCAGAGTTTTTATCGGCTTCTTTTAGCACCACGCGCCCACCGTTTATACGCGAGCTAACCACGACAACAACCCCTTGTAAGATAAGCTCTTTTAGTGCGTTTTTGTGCGCTTGGTGGATACTGCCCGCCCCACTGCCTGCGATGACTAAGCCCTGCGCTCCGCTCGCAAAAAATGCTTTTGCAGCTATCGCACTTCCGTCATTGCTATAACTATACAAAATATCCACCTTTGGCAATGCCAAGCAATCACGCACGCAAAATGGCTCGGGATTTTGCAAAAATGGCTGCAAAAATGCCTTAGAGATTTTTTTGGATTTTGATAGATTCGTGGATTTTTTGGCTAGATTTGGTAGCGTTGAGAGCTTTAGCGATTTGGCAAACTTCACTTTACCATTGCGCACGCTTCCTATCACGCTAGGTGCGCAAAAAGCATTTAGCTTATGGGTGTGGGCTTTGCTAGCATAGCGTGGGGATAGGATTTGCCCCGCCATAGCTATCATCACACCTTTTGCGTCTTTGTGCGCAGCTAGGGCTATGGCATTGTAGAGATTTTTGCCCCCATCAGAGTTTGGCACATTTGCAGGACGCATAGCTCCCACTAGCACGATAGGCTTTTGAGTTTTTGCCACTAGGTGGAGGAAGTAAGCACTCTCTTCAAGCGTATCTGTGCCGTGAGTGATGACTATGCCATCTACTTTGCCCGAAAAAACCGCCTCTATCTCTCTAGCGAGCGTTAGCCACACCTCATCGCTCATATCCACGCTATCGATGTTTGCGATTTGCTTTGTGGATATGCGGGCTAGGTTTTGGAGAGATTTTTTTGTCTTTTTGTGCTTTTTGTAGCCATTTTTTGCAAGCGAGTCCAAAATCTCATCTATGCTAAGCACACCCGCGCTATACTCATCGCTATGGTTTGCTAAGCACTCTTTGGTGCTTAAGTCTGCTAGCCCTGCGATAGTGCCACCTGTGGCAAGGATAGCGATATGTGGCTTGGTATCTTTTTGGGATTTGGAGGAGGTTTTGGTAGATTTTGGCATTTTTTAAGTTTGGTTATTTTAAGTGGGATTTGGGGGAAGTTTTGGGGTTTTTAAGCAGTTGTATTTATCGTTTGGTTTTTTCTTGCACCATTTTGACTAGCTCTATGGCATTTTCTCTAGGCAAATCTGGCAACATTCCGTGCCCTAGATTAAAGATATGTCCTGCACGATTGCCCATCACGCGCAAAATCTCCTCTACCCCCTCCTCCATAGAAGTGCGAGAGTAAAGGCGAGAGGGCTCTAGATTGCCCTGCAGCACAAATCTATCTCCCAAAATCGACCTTGCCCTAGCCATACTCACCCCCCAATCCACCCCAAACACTTCAAACCCCGCATTTGTCGCGCACTCATCTGCTATATACTCAAGCAACCCCCCCACGCCTTTGGGAAATATCATAACAGGAGTATTTGGATACTCTTTTTTGACTTCGCGTGCTATGGCTAGCATATATTTGAAGCTAAACTCCATATACGCGCTTGGCTCTAGCGCAGCAGCCCACGAGTCAAAGATTTGCACAGCGTTTGCACCTGCGCGGATTTGGGACTTTAGGTAGGATACTAGCTCATCACTAAGTCTTGATAGAAGTGTGTGAAGTAGCTGTGGATTTTGATATGCTAGCTTTTTGCTAAAGGCATAAGTCTTGCTACCCTGCCCCTCTATCATATATGTAGCTAGCGTCCAAGGCGAGCCACAAAACCCTATAAGTGCCTTGTCTTTTGGCAATTTTACGCGAGTGGTAGAGATAGCATCATAGACATAGTCCAAGTCTTTGTATGCACCTACCTTTAGAGAATCTATATCGCTAGATTCCCTTATAGTTCGCAAAAAGTGCGGTCCCTCGCCTGCTAAAAACTCTAGTGGCAGTCCCATAGCAAGCGGGACAACCAAAATATCACTAAATATGATTGCCGCATCGACATTTAGGATTTCTATGGGTTGGAGGGTTACCTCTGTGGCAAGCTCTACACTTTGGCACAGCTCCAAAAAACTTCCAGCCTTTGTGCGCGTGGCTTTGTATTCGCTAAGGTAGCGTCCTGCTTGACGCATAAGCCACACAGGAGTATAAGGGGTTTCTTTTCTCAAGCACGCGTCAATGAAAATCATAAGCTACTCTTTTTAAATTTTGGTGTGAAGTCTTGTTGTTTTTGCTTATTTCTTGATTTTGGCTTATTTTGCATAGTCTTAGCCAAATCCCACTAGCCCTTTTACTCAAATCTAGTGCAGATTTTTGTTTAGCTCGATTTTGCGATTGGAGCGAAAGGCTATCATCTCACCACTTTTGGAGTCTTGACGGAAATGCACTCCGTTTTTGCCACTTAGCTCACGCCCTTTATATAGAGAATTGTCATTGATTTTAAACCCGCCGTTTTGTTCGTTTGCCTCTGCGATTTTTTCTGCTTCGGCTTTGTCGATTCTAAAGATTGTGCCTGCTAGCACGGCAATCCCACCATCTACGATGCAACCATCACCTAGCGAAATCCCTGTGGAGCTATTTACACCAAGCAAGCAGTTTTTGCCAATGCTGATTGGCGCACTATTGCCACCGCTAAGCACACCTAGTATGCTAGCCCCACCGCCCACATCTGTGCCCTCTCCCACGATGACACTAGAGCTGATTCTACCCTCATTCATACACGCGCCTAGCGCACCTGCGTTGAAATTCACATAGCTAGCACCGGGCATTTGCGTATAGCCACCACTTCCTAGATATGCACCAAAGCGAGTTTTTGCAGAATCTAGCAAGCGGATATTGTCGTATTGGGGGACTACCTGCATAAGATAGCGCGGGAATTTATCCACAAAGTCAATAGAGGGAAACTCCCCACGAATCTTCAAAGCCACTTCAGCTTCGCGCAGATACTCTAGCTCATAAGGAGTATTGCCACTCCAAGCGACATTGCTAAGTAGTCCAAAGATTCCATTTAGGTTTAGCGAGCGCAAAGGAGCTTTGCCAAGAGAAAGGGCTAGTAGCTTCATATACGCACTCTCCACACTCTCGCACTCCACATCTTTATACACTATGCAAAACCTAAACTTCTCCACCCCACGAGAATCGCGCAACATAGATTCTGCCATAGCTTCTCGTAGAGCTAAAATCACTTGGATATTTTTGTGAGCGTTTGGGTCGTTTAGTGCTTCACTCAAAAACGGCTCATACAGCTCCAAAGCCTTGTGGATAAAGGCTTCATTTACCTCATAAAGTGCTTCGTTTTCACTCTCTGTGATGAGGTTTGAGCGGCGTGCCGCTTCTAGTAGCACAGCATAGCTACCTAGATTTTCCCCACCCCAATTTATCGTAGGATAAGTCGCACTTAGCACCGCGCCACTTTTTTGCCCATACTCAAGCCTAGCAATCCCAAATCCTAGCGGTGCTTTGTAGCCTTTCTCTCGCTGAATCCCAGCAACAAAATCTTTAAATTCATCAAGTTTGCCCATCGTTTTTCTCCTTATTTTAGATTATTTTGATTTTGACTTGTTTCGACTTAGTTATTACTCTTTTGAAGTCAAAACCTTGCCGATAAAAACCGCGCAAAAAAGCGCACCAAAAAGCGCAAAAGCTGAAGCAAATAGTCCTATCATTTCTTTTTCTCCAATCGTTTTAGTTCTTTTTTTATCCATAGCGCACAGCCACAAACAACCCCAATCAACCCACTCACACCTACGACAATGAAACATCCATCGGCGAAGTCAAACTCTCTGCGATTTACAAAAGCATAGCCCGCCACAGCAAGCAAAGCCGTGAGAAATACTACCATTACGGCTGTTAATGTGTTGATTTTGGATTTGATTGCGTCTTTTTTACTCATTTTATTGTCTTTGATTTTTGCTCAAAAGCTAGGCAAAATTGTAGCGTAATTTTTGGATTTTGGTTGTTTGCCTAGTGATTTTATAGCACAAATGCCTACACTAAGCCACGGTTCATAATGCCTAAAAATCATAGCATTATCTGCAAAATCATCTTTAGGCATAGCTAGTTTAGATAGTCGCTAGCTCGTGCCAAATCGCAATAGTAGCTTTGAGGATTTTAGCGAGGCTAGGGGGCGTGATTTCATTTTTATGGATTGCTTCGCTTTGCTTGCAATGACGGGGGCTTTGTGATTGCAAGGAAGTGAAGAGACTTAAAGCAATCCATAAGCCAAAAATGGATTGCCACGAATCTACTAACGCAGATTCTCTCAATGACGACAACCACGATTTTCAAAACTTACAATGACAAAGCCCACTCACTTAGAGTCCTGCTTAGAGTCCTGATAAATGCACCCAAAGTGGCGTGGTAATTGCGCTAAAAAATATACCCATTACGATACTTGCTACGGCGATTTTGTTGTTTAGCCCTGCGCGGGCGATTACCGCTGCGGAGCTGATAAGAGGTGGCATAGATGATTCTAGTAGCGCCATTTTGTGATTGCTATTGATATTTACGCCAAATATATGTAGCGAGCATAGATATATCGCAGGAATCACTAGCATAGAAACCACTAGGATTATCCCCGCTTTTTGCCACTCTAGCCGCACATCGCCAAAACTTAGCTGCACCCCTATGGCAAATAGTGCCACAGGCGTAGCACACGCTGCTAGCGCATATATCGGCGCGAAAATCTCTTGAGGCAAGCTAAAGGGAAGTGCCTTTAGTGCAAATCCACTTAGCATAGCTAGAAAAAGAGGGTTTTGAAAAAGTCGTATCCCCACAGAGCGCGCGCTAAATACGCCTTTGCCACTTAGGCTCATAATGATAGGGGTAAGTATGGCTAGAGGTAGTCCCGTGCAAAATTGGTCAAAGAGTATCGCATTGTGCGCAGCTTCGCTTCCTAACGCACCCTCCACCATAGGCACGCCTAGAAATAGGGTATTGTGCAAGCAAGTCAAAAACGACATAGTAATCGCCACTTCCTTGCCAAATCGCAAAACATACAAAGCCAAACACAGCACCAAAACAGCACCCAAAATCGAGCAAGCAAGCGCACCAAAAAGGCTTAACATAAGCTCTACATCAAGCGTAGAGTGATATACGCCCTTAAATATTGCGCTTGGCAGGGAGAAATTTAGCAAAAATCCTAGCAAGATATTGCCCTGACGATTCCCTAGCATTCTCGCTCGCTTGGCAAAATATCCAAGTGCGATAAAAAGCAAAACACTATAAATTGCTACAAGCATATTTCACCTCTTAAATGCTAAAATCTATTTGTGGCTTTTGTGCGCAAATTTGGTGCGTTTGATTTGATTTCGCACTATTTTTGCAATGTCATTTAGCTTTTTTATCAATTTTACTCAACTTTCAATTTTACTCACTTGCAGATTCACTTTACTTGCAAATCTACTCGCTAGCTCTAGTTATATCTGCGTTTAGTGCGTTTAGCTTGGATTCTAGTGATTCATATCCTCTATCAAGGTGATAGATTCTATGCACGCGAGTTTCGCCTTTGGCGACAAGCCCTGCAAGCACAAGCGCACTAGAAGCGCGCAAATCTGTCGCCATCACATCTGCTCCCACAAGATTTGTCCTACCCTTTACCAAAGCGGTATTGCCTTTTAGGCGGATATTTGCCCCTAGTCGCTTTAGCTCGCTTATGTGCATAAAGCGATTTTCAAATAGCCTCTCCTCTATCGAGCTTGTGCCACTGCACTGCGTAGCTAGTGCCATAAATTGTGCCTGCATATCGGTAGGAAATGCAGGAAATTCAGCCGTAGTTACCTCAAAGCTACTCATTTGCTTAGCGGGTAAAATGCTGATTTTATCTCCCTCACATTCTATGCCAAAGCCGATTTCTTTTAGTTTGTCAAGCACTGCTTGGAGATGGGCTTGATTTGCCTTTGCTATGCTTATATGACTATTGGTAATCGCCCCCGCACAAAGATAAGTCCCCGCTTCGATTCTATCTGGGATAACGCTAAAAGGCTCTAATTCCAAAGCCTCCCCATCTACACCCCTCACTTCTAGCACATCGCTTCCTATGCCATCTATCTCCACGCCAGCACTTGCTAGCACTTCGCAGAGCTGGACTACCTCTGGTTCTCTAGCTGCGTTTATGATTTGGGTTTTGCCCTTAGCAAGTGCCGCTGCCATAAGCACATTCTCACAGCCCGTAACGGTGATTTTATCAAACACGATTTTTGTGCCCTTTAGCCCTTTTTTGGCATTTGCGATGATATACCCACCGCTTAAATTTATCTCCGCGCCCATTTTTTGCATAGCTAGTATGTGCAAATCCACAGGTCTAGCCCCTATCGCACAGCCCCCGGGCAAGCTTACCTCGCACATTCTCATACGCGCTAGCAATGGTCCTAGCACAAGGATAGAAGCACGCATCTTACGCACAATATCATAAATCGCTTTTGTGTGGATAATGTGATGGGCATCGATTTTTAAGCAATGAGAATCCTGCCACTCCATATTGCACCCCAAATGCTCCAAAAGTTTGGCAAGTGTCTTTACATCTGCGACATTTGGGATATTATCTATGATGACTTCGTTTTTTGCTAGCAGGGTAGCGCATAGTAGCGGTAGAGCAGCATTTTTTGCACCTGATATGGCGACTTCGCCTTTTAGCGCGGAGGCAGGATTTGCTTCATCTATGCCTTGTATCTTTAGATAGTCCATTTTGCTCCTTTTTTGCGAATTTTATAAATTTTGCAGGTGTTGTGGAATTAGTAGTGCTGGGCTATAAAGGCTTGTGCGCTTTTGGTTTATATGGCTTAAAATTTCTCGCTAGATTTTGGATAAAACTTCGGGCTTAAAAAATATGAATTTTTTTAAGACTGCAAAACCCTAAAAACACAAATCTCGAAATTGCAAGCCCTGAAATTGCAAACCATAAAATTGTATGTAAATTTTCTTTTAGATTCTATTTACAATCCTTATATTTATGTCCCTATTTATAAAATCTTATCTATCAAATCCTGCCAAATCTCGCCAAAGCCACCACTCAAATCTACTCAAAATCCCCTATCTTTAGTGGCTCTCCTCTTTTCAAATCACGCGTAGCCTTTGCGCCCAAAATCTTAGGCAAATATCTTGGTGGCAGTCCATCGCTAGGGCGGATAGAGCGGATATTTTGCGTATCCAAAACCTCTCCCTTTGCTATATCCTCACAGACAAATAGCGAGCGAGCAAAAGGGCTTTTTGGCTTGTAGTGTTTGATTTCATCTTGGTTTATGGTGTGGACTTTGGGATTGTTTTTGGCTTTTGTGTTGTTTGTAGTGTTGGCAAAATCATTACCCTTATTTGCAAAATCCTGCTTAGCCAAAGACCCACCCATAGCCACGCTAACTGCCCTCACACGATTTGCCATAGTGGCAAACTCTGCTTCCTCCATACTGAAGTGTGAGTCCACCCCGCTCAAAGAGCGCGAGATAATGAAGTGCTTTTCTATCATACTCGCACCTAGACTTGCTGCAAGTATCGCACACAAATCAGCACAGCCCCTATCGCCATCACTCACGCCGATAGTGTGGTCGCTAAGCCCATACTTTGTGCCATATCTAGCAAGATTTGGCATAGCTAGGATATTTGCTTCTTCTAGCTTGGCTGGATACTCACTTACGCAGTGAAGTAGCGTAATGTCGCTATTTCCTGCCCTCTCGCACGCTTCTAGTGCGTCTAATATAAGCTCGCAAGTGGCTATACCTGTGGATATGATGATAGGTTTGTGCGTGCTAGCCACAAGCGAGATGAGGGCAATATCAGTGATTTCAAAACTAGCGATTTTATACATTGGGCACTCTAGCCTCTCTAGTAGCTCCACCCCGCGTGCGCAAAAAGGCGAGCTAAATATCCCTATGCCCATAGCACGAGCGTGCGCAAAAAGCTCCTCGTGCCATTCAAAAGGCGTATACGCCTGCTTGTATAGCTCATATAGCGTCTGCCCATCCCACGCCGTGCCACTATCTATGCGGAAGTAGGGTGCACTAGAATCTATGGTGAGAGAATCTGGCGTGTAAGTTTGCAGCTTGACAAAGTCCGCACCCGCTCTTTTGGCTGATTCTATGGTTTTTAGTGCTAGGGCTAGATTTTGATTATGATTTGCTGAAATCTCTGCAACTAGCAGGGGTGGCTTTAGTGCTTGATTTGCTTGGTTTGCAGAGCAAGCGGAATTAGTTGGATTAGCGGGGCTAGCAGAGGGAGCGTGGCTATTGGGGCGATTTTGTGTGATATGTGGCATTTGCTAGATTCCTTCTAAAAACCAAGTGGCGAGATTTTGCTATAAAGCAGTGCATTGTGATAAAACTCATTTCGGTAAATGAAATCTACTAGCTTGCCTCCGTATTTATAGCCGTTTTTTTCATAAAATCTTATCGCTTTTGCGTTTGACTCTAGCACTTCTAGGTGCAAGGAATGCAAGCAAAACTCGCTAAATGCTATATGCTCTAGTGTCGCCAAAATCTCCGCACCCACAGAAATGCCCGCAGAACTATCGCTAGAAGTGCCACTAGAATTGCCCGCAGAATCGCCACTAGAGTGGCTAGAAATCTCTGTGCAAGTAGATTTCGCTAGCACTTTTGTCTGCACACAAGTGTCCAAAAACGGATTTTTATAGATTCCTATGTAGGCGTTTTTGTGCGTGAGATTGATACGAGAGAGAGAAGCCACACCCAAAATCTCGCCCCCTTTTTTTAGTAGCCAATAAGCGGATTTTTGGTTGTTTTTTAGCCCTTTTATGAAGTCTGTATGCCCCTGCTTGCTGATATGACTAGAATACATATATTGCGCGACTTGCGCGTGATTGCGCATCTCCAAGACATAGAGAGAATCCTTTTTGTCCATAAGCGTAAAGTCTAGGGCATAAATCTCATTATAAAAAAAGTTTTTTGCCATTTGGCTACCACCTTACATTATCTTGGCTATTTGTAGGCTTTGATTGTGCTTGTGTATTTGTATGTGAGGTTTGCGATTGGGCTTTATTTGGCTATGTGATTTTGCGCGTAAATTAGCATAGTTTTTATAAATCTATTTTTGATTTTCAAATTATAGCCAAAGCATTATCACAAGTGCATAAAAGATTGTCAAATCTAGCAGAGCAAATAGAAGCGATATGGCAAGGCAAAATGTAGCAAATCAATCACGCGCTATGCCTAAATCGCTTGGCAAATAAAATCAGCTAGCTTTATCCCCCCCACCACTTCCAATCACAACGCACGCCACCCAAAAAATACTGCCAAAAAGCACCTCCACAAAAATATCGCCCAAAACACCCCCTAAAAAACCACAAAAATCCCTAAAAAACACGGCTTTTAAAAATTTTTATATTTTTTGCCAAAAAATGTCAAAAATCTTATAGATTTAAGCATTTTTTAATAAGGGGGGGGGGTAGAATTCTCACACGCTTTTTTGTTTGTTTTGTGGCTAGATTTTGGGCTTTGTAAGTTTTTGCAAATCATAAAATCTACCGTGAGGCAAAGCGTGAAGCGAATCTAAACCCCTTAAGGAGAAACGACAATGAAAAATTTGTCAAAATCAGTGTTTTTGAGCGTGGCGGTGGCAAGTGCGCTAGCAGCAAGCGCAGTAGCTGAACAAAACGGCGTATTTCTAGGAGCTGAAGTGGGATATGGTGGGGCTAGTGTGGAGGATAGAAGCAACTATGATGAGCGACCTATGACACAAGCTCCTAGAAGCACACCCACCCTCAAATACAACGGTGGAGGCGTAAAATACGGGATTATCGCGGGGTATAAGCAGTTTTTTACCCCCTATCTTGGATTGCGCTACTATGCGAGCCTAAGTGCTATGCACGCCTCCCTTAGCACGAGCCAAATTGAAGGCGAGTGGAAAAATGTAAGTGCCACGATGATAAACTACGGCGCAAATGTGGATTTTCTAGGGAACTTCATCGCACAAGAAAACCTAGATTTTGGTGGGTTTGTAGGGCTTGGGATTGGCGGGACAAGCTGGCTAGGAAAAAACATAAATGACTATCAAAAACTTGTAGACGGATATGGCTACGGCTGGAAGCTAAGCAAAAATAGCTTTGATGTCGCGCTAAATGTAGGCTTACGAGCAAATATCGCCAAAAATCACGGCGTAGAGATAGTCGCACGCGTGCCATTTCTCCCCACAAAGCTAATCGATAAATCCCGCACAGAGCCATATAATGTCGGTGCTGATACATATCTAGCAACTGCCACTAGAAAAGATAGCTTGCACCACCCATATAGCATAACCGCTCGCTATACTTTTAGTTTTTAGTGAGTTTTGTTCGTTGATTTGGTGGTTGGTTGTTTCTGCAATTTTTGTGATTTTGCTTTAGTGTTTTAGTGATTTGACATTTTTAGTGATTTTGGGGGATTGTGCTTGCTTAGTTTGTGTCAAATGAGCGCAAAGTATAGCAATGTGGATTCCACGCTTAAGCGCAATCACTATTACGCACCCACAAACATTGCAGGACAAAGGCAACTAAATTAGATTTTATCACATTTTGCTAGTGTTGATTTTGCTTGCTTCGCTAGCAAAGATTTTGTGCTTAATTGCATCGCTTTGCAAATCATCATTCGCGCGTTTTGTCCGCATTTTATCAAGATTTATCAAGGCACAAAAGCTACCCGACTTTATACGCGCCCAAATTCTGCAACTCCCTAAAATCACGCGCAATCGTTTTGGTGCTAACCTCAAACTCACGCGCCAAATCGCCGATTCTAATGCCATTCGCGCTTTTTAGTCGCTCATAAAGGAGATTGATTCGCGTAGTGCGGGGAGAGTTCATAGTAGTGCCTTTTAGTTTAAAATCTCTTTTAATTTTTCGATTAACAACTTTTTCCTTTTTTCATAAAACTCATCAAAATTTTCTAATGACAAATCTATATCTGGGATTAAATGCTTTTCTAAAAAGCCTTTTCTATCATTGCCACAATTTTCATTTACCCACTGCTCTAGTGATTTATCATTCTTAGACATATTTTTGTTTGCGTCATACATTTGCAAATTTGGTAGTGAATCATATACTTCAAAAGCTAAATAATTATAATTTTGGTCTTTTGATTTTTTTGCCTTACCAATTTTTTCATATTCTTTATATGAATTTGTAGGGTGTAGATGGTCTTTATGAAAACTATTATTTTTGTAATCCAAATTTGGATACAAAAATGAAAGTATAGCAAACGCTTCCGCACTATCTTTTCTACGCCACATTATTTCATTTACTAAAAATTCATCATCAATAACTTGACTATATTTAGCCTCTTTTTCAATTTTTTCAAGTGGAAAGATGTCTATATCTTCATCGAAGTATTTTTTATTTTCTTGTTCTTGTTTCAGTTCTTTTACAAATGCTTTACGCATATTTGCCAACACTGTATCCCCGCTTCCGCCAAATGGTTTTAAAATGAACACCCTTAAAAGCCACCTTTTGATGATTTTTCTGTTATTTTCTTGGGATACAGAATCTACAATTTGTTCCGTCAAATTTTTATGATAAATAAAATACAAAATAGGCAGAATCGCATTATTTGTAGATAGAGTTTTAGCCTCTAAGCCAAAACTTCTAAGCAACCTAAAAGTTTCAACAAAACAATTTCTAATGATATACCACTTATTTTCAATGGATTCTATAAATTTTTTATCAAAACTATTGATTTGAAATTTAACACTATTGTGAAACAAATATAAAAAACCTTTCAGTATTAAATCCTTACTAATATTAAAATCTTGGTTGATTCTATCTACTAAATTGTTTATTTCTGTTCTTGCATCAAGATTTTTCCAATTTGCAATAGCAATGCTAAACAAAATATCAGAGTAATCCAAAGGCTCACCATTTGAATTTACTCTAATAAAAATATTTACTGCTTTATCTGGTTTTTGCTCTGTTTCAAGGTAAAAATTGATTTTAGATTCATCTTTTGTATTAAAAATAAGTGTATGAAAATCGCATAACCTTTTCCTTTCACTATCTGTAAAATTATTTTTTTGAGAGAAATTTATTATCTCATTTATATCGCCTATGCTATAAATAGCACTGCATTTGAACCATTTTTGTTCGTGTTTTTGTTTATCTTTGTCCTCATATTTCTCTATGTATATATCTTTCTCGTTAGTTTCTTTTTTATCTAACCACAAAAATTCATATTCCACATTTGGATTTTCAGGTTCTTTGCTTTGAGTGAGATTGAAATACAAACTAGAAATATAAAACCACCTATCATCATTTTCTTTTTGCCACTTTGTCTTTCTTATGCCCTCATCATAATGTCCAAATAATGCTATGTATAAAGAAGTCAAGCGTTGTTGCCCATCTAACACAGCTTTAAAATCCTTGTGTTGTTTTGTATCTACTAATTCATTATGGGTATTGTGCTTTTCTCTATAAAACTTTAAAAAACGATAAAATCTCCAAGCTGTTTTACTCTCATCTCTAACCTCCCAAAAAAGCATAGAGCTAATAGGATAACCCCTCATCAAAGAATCAAAAAGCTCCTCAATTTGCCAACCCTCCCAAACATATTCTCTTTGAAACGCTGGTAGCAAATACTCATCATTTCTTATTCTCTGCATTGCCTCATTGATTGTGATTGCTGGTTGAAATCCTGCCATTTTCTACTCCTTAAAATAAAAATAATTTTGACATTATACAAAAAAAAAAAAAAACGATTTTTGTCAAACTAAACGCAATTTATTGTAATTTATTTGCTTGTAAAACACATTTATCACGCCTTATTTTTCGCCACCCCCCGTAGCTTCCCTAGCACCTTTACCATTGCCAAAGTATCAAGTTTGCAGTATTCCAAAAGCGCGTGCCGATATGCCCAGCGATTCGCCCTATCCATAGCCTTTAGCGCGGGGAACGCCTCCATAGCCTCCCCGCCATTATGCACTAGCTCTAAATCCTTATACGCCTGCTCCATTTCTGGCACGAGCGCGGGTAGCACCGCCTTTATCGAGTAGCTCCCGCGCATAGCAGGGTGGTAGTAGGCTTTTTGCGCAAAAGGCGTCATCAAGTCCGCCGTATGCTCACAAAAATGCTCCAAAATCTCCGCATACTGCGGGAAAGTCAAAGCTAACCTTTTCATCACACCTTTTTCAAAACTCGCATTATACGCCAAAATAAACGCACCTCGCGGAATGTCGCGCACGAGCGACTCCACAAGCGCGACTCTTGGGTCGCCCTCACAATCCGCCAAAAACTCCCTATGCTCGAATCTATCGCCATAATCGATATGCAGCGAATACTGAAATGGCACTTGCATATACGGACACTGCGAATCATAGCTAGGCACAGCCTCCATAAATGTCTCAAAGTCCAAATGATACACGGGATAGCGAATCGTGGCTAGAAACTCTTGAATCTTGACTTTATCGATATGCACAGCATTATCTAGCGCACATTGTATTTGTAAGATTTGCGATGCACTAAACGCGCTAAAGTCCCTAATGTCGCTAAAACGCGCAATGCCACTATGATAGAGCGCGAACTTGGTGCGCGAATCAAGGCGCGAAATCTCAAAAACGCTATTTTCATCTGGCACACCACTCCAGCAAACGCCCTTAAAGTCGCATTCATAAGGACAATCACAATGCAAATCTATGTCGATTTGCGGTGGATTCGCGCTGTCTTCTAGAATCTTCTCAAACGCACACAGATTTTGCTCCACTTCGCTTTGCTTCTCAATCACAGCTTGCAAGCAATCCACTTTCTTAAAAAGCCTATCCACTTCAAGCGCACCTTTGCGCACATAAGAGCTATCGATATGCACGAGATTTGCACCGATGACTTTATATCCCGCGCCACTTAGCACGAAATACTGCACCGCCAAATCATCGATATACACGGGCTTTAGCCCCGTGCTAGATTTGACTTCATTTATGATTACACCTTGCGGGGTAATTTGCAAAATATCCACCATTACTAGAACGCCGTTATGCGAAAAAGTCGCTTCGGCAATGGAGCTTACGCCACTATCAATAAGGGCTTTTGTCCTCTCTATTTTCGCGCTAAAGTCCCCCTCGCTAAAGGCAATTTTATCCTTACACTTAAATAGCTCTAGCGCAAGTTCGCCCACTTCATTGCCCGCTTGAAATCGCGCTAGTTGGGAGGGTGTGGGCTCATCCAGCAGTTCGTGCTTGTATTTATACAGCCAAAGTCGCTTGTGGCACTGCACGCCACGCAGGTATTGGGACTTGGAGAGGTGCAAGGAGTGGGGTTTGGTGGTTGGCATTTGGCTTGCGGGTTTTGTGGCTTTTGTCGTGTCCTTTGTTGTGTGGGCTTGGTTTGATTGGCTTAGATTTTTGTTTGTGGTGGTGGCTGTGTGGGTTTGCTTGTCGTGGTTGCCTGAATTTGCGCGTGCCTTTGCATTGTGTGTCTTACTTGCTGTGGTGCTTTTTGCTTGTTTGGTTGTGCTTGCACCATTTGCTTTTTTAGTCGCATTTGTGCTGTGGGTATCTGTCCTGCGCGGCATTTGCTCTCCTTTGTTTTTGTTTTTGCGAGAGACATTATACCGAGCAAAACGGACATTTGATTGTCCGCTAAAATTTTTGCGCGCTTTTTTGGCAGCATTGCAGATGGACATTTGATTGTCCATTTTTGTCAAAATCCTGTGTGCGCTGATAGATTTTGCTTATTAGATAAAGTCGCAAAATTTATTATCCTAAACAAAACACAAAACCACAAAACTGCGCTATAATCGCGCTTATGAAAAAACTTGAGAGAATCCTAAACAACCTAGAGAAAGTCATATCTGCCTTTGGGCTCGCCCTGCTTGGTATGATTTCATATCTCTTTGTCAATGCCGAAAATCTCACGCTTACCAAACTTGTGATTTTGTGGGTCGGTATGGTGCTTGCTTGCGCTGTGATAGCCGTGCTATGCCTATGGTATAACAAATACCTAAATCAACTAAAGGAGGACTAATGGTAACCTTTTCACTATGGTTTTGCCTTGCAATGTTTGCGATTATGTCTGCTATCATTGTCAAAACATTCGCATTCCCCACAGGAATGCCAAAGCCAAAAGATACCGATTCTAAAAAAGCTGATTTTTAGGGGTTTGGGCTATTTTCTTAAAGCGGATTGTTTTGGGTGGTTGTTTGGGGCTGATTGTTTGGGGTGGTTGATTTTCGCACTTAAGCGATTTTGCACCTTAAAGCCTTGCCTTTAAATTCTATACTTACGCAAGTCTCACTTACGCAAATCCACTAAGCCTATCAAGCTGTGCCCCAAAATCACTCCTAAAAGCCTCGTCCCTATGCACTTCCTCGATGATTTCTCCACGCTCCATTATGTAGATTTTCTCACAAAACTTCCTCGCAAGCTCTACGCTGTGCGTGATAAGCAACACACCTAGCCCCTCCTCCTCTTGCAGCTCTTTAAGGAGTGCGAGTATCTCGCCCTCCACGCGCTCATCTAGGCTAGAAGTGCTCTCATCAAGTATGATATATTTGGGACGCGCAAGCAACGCACGCGCTAGGCAAAATCTCGCCGCCTGCCCGCCAGAAAGCATAGCAGGGTAGGCATCTAGCAGTCCCTCATCTAGCCCCAGACGCGCTAGCAATGGCAAAATACGCGATTCTTGTGCCTGCCTATCTTGCAAGCCCAGCAAGTAGCGTAGTGGCACGCATAGCGACTCGCGCAATTTTAGGCGCGGATTTAGCGAGCCTATCGGGTCTTGGAAAAGGATTTGCACTTGTTTGTAAAACTCCCTACGCTGCGCGAGGTTTGAGAGGTTAATTGCACTGCTTTGCCTGCGTTTATCGGCATTATTTGTGCTCGCGTTTATCGCGCTAAAAATCTTTGCCAGCAGATTTTTAGGATTTTCTATCCACGCATTTTTTTTACTCGACTTTTTTACGCCCGCATTTTCCAACCCTGCGTTTTTTGCACCTGTGTTTTTTGCTCGCGCAAATCGAGGCTTTGTGTGCCAAATCTCTTTGCCATTGAGATACACTCCACTGCGCAAATCCGCGCTAAAATCTGAATCTTCGCTATGCAGACCGTGGGTTTTGGCACAAGATTTCGTGCTAGATTTTGCAGAGTTTGCACTGTCATTTTTAGGCGTATTTGGCATAAAATCCACGCCCTCTAGCCCGCTTAAAATCTTTGCTAGCGTGCTTTTGCCCGAGCCACTTTTGCCTAGCAGTGCCACGCGCTCCCTCTCCCCCACGCGCAAAGAAATGCCGTGCAGCACACGCTTTTCTTTCTTGCCAAAGAGTGTGTAGCGCGAAAAAGATTTGCTTACATTATGCGCTATGAGTGCGTTTTGTTTGTTATTGTAGGATTCTACCCACCCCCTAACCCCCTCCGCAAGGGAGGGGGAACAAGGCGACTTACGCGCAAAAGAGCTAGAATGTGTGTTATTTTCTCTCACATTATTTCCATTAGCAGTTTCGCTCTCTTTGTTTCCACCATCGTGAGTAATTTTGTCATATTGAGGGAAAGCGAAATATCTCTTATTTTTGGCTTCCAAAAAATCCGTCCCGTGTTTGCTTTCTAAAGAAGTTTCGCTTGCTAAATAGACTTCACTAGACTTACTTTTTTGAGATACTTCGGCTAAAGCCTCAGTATGGCAAGCCCCCCCCACAATCGAAGTATTTGCGGTATTGCTTTGGGAAATCTCATTGCCCTGCGAGCGTAGATAGAACATTTCGCGTTCATCAAGCGAAGCGGGGCAGTGAGATTTCTCAAATGAATCACCCGAAGACAAATTGCAACCACTCAAATGGATACCCGCAGGCAAATTGCCCTCGCTCCCACACATTCTCCCCCGCTCAATCCTACACACCCTGTCCGCCATAAACTCCACCACCCTCCTATCGTGGCTTATCAGCAGCACGCCCAGCCCGCGACTCCTTTGTAGCCCCTTTAGCAACTCCAAAATCCTCCTCTCCACCACCATATCCAAGTCCGTAGTTGCCTCATCAGCGATGATATATCGCGCCCCGCTAAGTAGCGAGATAGCTATCATCGCCCTTTGCAACATTCCCCCGCTTAGCTCGTGCGGATAGTGCGTAAGTGCGCTACTCTCTAGCCCCACCTCACGCAAGGCAAACTCCACCTCATCGCCCACATACCCCTTGCCTAGCGCGTCTAGGCTCTCTTTTATGTGGGATTTTAGGCTTAGAAGCGGGTTGAAACAGGTGCGCGGATTTTGCAAGATACTTGAGTAGAGTTTCCCGCGCCCCTGCGCTATCTCGCGCTCGTCTAATACGCGCCCATCTAGCAATACCTCGCCACTCACAAGCCGAAGGTTTCGCGCCATGATTCCTTGCAAGGCGAGCGCACTTAGGGATTTGCCAGAGCCACTCGCACCCATAAGCGCGGTAGTCTGCCCCGCGACTATCTCAAACCCCACACCCTCTAGCAAAATCCTATCGCCATTTGCTATGCAAAGATTGCGCAGGGCTAGGCTTTTGGGCGGATTTACGCCCTTAGTCGTGCTCTCGTTTCGCGCCGCATTTCGCACCGCGCTTTGTTCTTCGCTTTGTGTTGTGCTTGGCATTCTCGCGCCCAAATCGCTTGGATTTGCACTCGGTGTTGCACTTTGTCGTGCGCTTGGATTTTGTCCCATTCCCTGCGCTGTGCTTTGCTCCGCGTGCGTTGTAGATTCTCCCATTTTGTGCCTTTAGTTGCATTTACAAAAATAAACTACCATTTTATTTACAAAAATAAAACCAAAAGGCACATTATGTCGCAAAATACTTATGATAAAGTCTTTGAGCGCATTATAAAAGAGGGTAATTCCAACAAAATAGCCTAAAGATTTTTCTCCACAAACCAAAAATGTGTGTTTTTTTTTAAGGCTTATAAAAAATGTAAATAACCACAATTTGCATAAAACTAAATAACCTGCAAAATTTATAAAAATCAAAAAATTGGAGTGATTAAATGACGCGAGTAGAGCAATTTGACACAAACATAAAACAACCCTTACTTCAAATGAGAAGTGAAGTAGAAAATTTAAATGTAGATGATCTAGATGCTAGTCAAAAATTAGAATTTGCTAGGGCAAAAAAGGTTTTGGCATATATTGAAAATTATACAAGTTTATTAGACCCTGATTTATTGCCACAAACTTTTTACACTCAAATACAATCAAAAACACAATCTTGGAATAAAACAATCCCACATTTGAATCAAGTATTAGATGAAATTTTATTTTATTTGGCTTCTTATGGCAGTGTTTATATTCCAAAAAATCAAGTTTCTAGTGCCATTGATGAAATGATTAAAGCATACAGTAGTGCTATAAAACAATTTTTGCAAGAAGTAGATTTTAGCAAAATAAAAAGAGATGCCAAAGCAATAGAAAATTATGGGGATAAATTATTAAGTGCTGATGATAGCATCCAAAGTCAGATAGCAAGTTCGCAAATACAAATTCAAACTTGGTTTAATGAAATTCAAAAATTCAATAACGCCTTTTTCGTAAAGCAAGACAATAAAGAAACATCAATCAAGGCTGATATTGATTTTATCCAAAATGATATAAATTCTACATACAAACAACTCCACGATATAGTAATGAACTTTACTCAAAAATTAACAGACCTTGATGAATTTTATGTAAAAATTTTTGGCACTGTGGAAAACAATCAAAGAATTGGTGGATTGCAACAAGAGATTAAAGATAGACAAAAACAGCTTGACGAATATAATGAAGAACAAAAAACGAAATTTAAATCTTTAAAAGATGAGATAGAAAATCTTTTAAAAGACGCTACAAATGCTAGTTTAGCTAGTTCTTATGAAAAATCAAAAGAAAGCTATAAATGGGCTATCTATGGTTGGAATGCAATTTTTATTTTGTCTATGTTAAGTATTGTCGGTATCGCAGTTTGGGGATTTATGGAAGTTTCCGATAAATTAAGTGAGCCATTGGCTATTTTGGGGGCTATATTAGTTAGATTACCTTTTTACATTCCGTTGGCTTGGTTGGCGATTTTTTCTACACAAAGGCGCAACGAATCAAAGAGATTACAAGAGGAGTATAAGCACAAAGAAACGCTTGCGAGGAGTTTTTTAGGATATAAAAAACAAATAGATGAGATACAAAGCGATTCATCTCAAGATAATATGAATTTAGCCAAAAGACTTATAGAAAATCTTGTAGAAATGACTAGCCAAAATCCAAACAAAGCACTAGATAAGGTAAAAAAGGACAATACACCAACTACCGAATTACTTGAAAAATTAGCAAAATTGCCAAATGAGTCAAAAACACTGCTTAGGGGATTTTTAAGTTTAAAATAAGCCTAATCCAAAATCGCACTCCGCTAGATTTTTACCCATCTTTGTGTTTCCCATATCATCGCACTTGGGATTGTGGATTAAGTCAATATAAACAAAATTAAGGTATCATTTCGCGGACTAAACCACTTAAATTTATCTAAAGTAGAATTATTGGAGAGAGAATAAATGTTTAATAAATTCCTTAATGAAATACTAAAAACCTCAAGTGATAAAAATGTAAAAAGTTTCAAAGAGCAATCCCAGCATATTCACAGCTATATTGACAAACTAAATGACAAAGATATAAAGCATATCCTCAAGCAAATCGGAATAATCCCAGAGTGCATACAAGCTAGCCCATCTGCTGAAAAGCTATTCTCAAAATTCTGATATTATCCTTGCTAGAGCGTTTGTTATGCTAGGGCTAAAGTCAAAGGCGATTGCAGAGAGGGCAGATAGTGCAGATGTGATAGCCCAAAGCGTATTTCACAGATATAGTCTTGTCGCAGATGCCAAATGCTTTCGCCTAAGCAGAACAGCAAAAAATCAAAAAGATTTTAAAGTATCCACACTAAGTAATTGGCGTGGTAGCGAACACGAATTTGCAGTATTAGTATCTCCATATTTTCAATACCCAAAAGAGCAAAGCCAAATTTATAAACTAGCCCTTGATACAAATGTTTGCCTTTTGTCTTGGGAGCATATCTCCATATTACTTGAAAATAACATTAGCGAAACGCAAAACCTCTCTCTTGAATCCATTTGGGATAGCTCAAAAATGTTTGCTAGAGAATCAAAAGTAGCGAGCGCAAAAGAATGCTTCATACCAAAAGTAAATAAAATTGTCGCAAAAAAGCTAGGTGTTTCAATAGATGATTTTGTGCAAAAGCTCCAACAATGCAAGGTTGATATAGTTCAAAGAGGGGGAGATGAGGTTAGATATTGCAACGACAAAATAAATGACATCAAAAAACTCACTAGAGATGAAGCAATCAGCGAGCTCATCAAAGAAACAAAACTAAAAGAAAAAATATCTGTCATAAAGTCGTTTATTTCGTCTTTGGAGGTGGGGACAAATGAGTAGAATTGAACTTGGGGATTCTATCGAGCTTATAAAAACCGTCGAGTCGCAATCAGTGCATTTGATACTATCTGACATTCCCTATGGCATTAGCTTTGATGAATGGGATGTGATACACAACAACACAAATTCAGCCCTACTTGGCAAAAGCCCCGCTCAAAGCAAAAGCAGTTTGTTTAAAAGTCGTGGCAAGCCACTCAATGGCTGGTCAGAAGCAGATAAAAATATCGCAAAAGAATACTATGAATGGTGTCTAAAATGGGCTTATGAATGGCTAAGGGTTTTAAAACCCGGTGCGAGTTGTTTTATCTTTGCGGGTAGGAGGATGTCGCATCGCTGTATATGCGCCCTAGAGGACGCAGGCTTTATTTTCAAAGATATGATTTCTTGGGAAAAAAACACCGCTGCATACAGAGCGCAAAGGGTTTCTTGCGTGTTTAATAGGCGAAATGATGAGATAAATGCAAAAAAGTGGGAGGGTTGGAAGATTGGAAATCTGCGCCCGCTTTTTGAGCCTATACTTTGGTTTATGAAACCATACCCAATCGGTCAAACGCTGACAGATAATATTCTAAACTACGATATTGGTGGTTTCAATGAAATAGAGCTCAAAAAATCCCAAATGGACAATATCGGTATTGAGATTTGCTCAAACATTATGAAAGTAAAAACTAAAGATTCTGACCGTGGATTGCACCCCACACAAAAGCCCCTATCTCTTATGGAAACGCTCATAAAACTTGTAACAAAAGAGGGGCAAATAGTCCTTGACCCATTTTGTGGATGTGGGACAACGCTCCTTGCAGCAAAAAAACTCAATCGCGACTACATAGGGTTTGAAATCGACACAAAACACTATGAAAACATTTTAAAGCGAATTAAGCAAGCCTAAATTTCACACAATTTATGCCAATATGTAGGCAAAACAAAATGATAAAAGTAAATCTTGCCAAATCTCGCATTTTCTAGAATCTAGATTCTAGAAAACCCAAAAAACAGACTAAGTCAAGCTAAGTTTCTTTAGGGAATAAATCCCCACAAATCTACTCCCCATTCACATTCACATCAAAGTAATCCCTCAAGCTATCGCCCAGCACATTGCACACCGCCACGCAGATAAAGAGGGCTAGCCCGGGATAGAGCAGCAGCTCGGCATTGCTCCACATATACTCCTTGCCCTCGCTTAGCATTACACCCCATTCTGCCTGCGGTGCTTGCACGCCAAGCCCTAGAAAGGACAGCCCCGCGATATGTAGCATAAAATGCCCTATATCCATCGTGGCGAGCACGAGGCATTGGCTCGCTATGGGCGTTAGCATATTTGCCTTGTAGCTTTGCCACTTGCTAGCCCCCTGCACGAGCGAAAGTGCGACAAACTCCTTGCTTTTTAGACTTAAGCAAAGCGAGCGCACAAGCCGAGCATACCACGCCCAGTGCGTAAGCGCGATAGCGATGATGACATTTGCTAGCCCCACGCCAAGAGCAGCGATAAAAAGCAGAGACAAAACCGCCGTAGGCATAGACAAAAACATATCACACACCCGCATAACCACGCTATCTACGCGCCCGCCATAGAGCGCACAAGCTGAGCCTATGCCGATGCCAAGTGCGAGCACAAGGGCTAGGATAATCGCCACCGAGCCAAGTGAGAGCCTAGCACCAAAAATAAGCCGCGTATAAATATCCCGCCCCAAATGGTCTGTGCCCAGAATATGCGCACTTGAGGCGGGAGAGAGTATGCTACCCAAATCCATAAAATCAGGCGAATAGGGCGCAAAAAAAGGCAAAAACACCGCACCAAGCACGATAGCCACAAGGGCGAAAAACGCGCATTTGCCAAGCAGGCTAAGCCGCTTGAGAGGGGGAGGATTTGTTTTTGTCGTGGTTTTAGCTTGCGTGGGCTTTGGGGCTTTTTGCGCCTTTATCTGTTTAGGGGGGGTTGGGGGGTTGGACGCGATTTTGTCTTGCACGATTTTGCCTTGCGAGGATTTGTATGGCGTGGTATTTGTGAGTGGATTTGGTTGCGTAGATTCTGATTTTGCAGGGGTTGGTTGCGTAGGATTTGTGCTTTGCGTGGTTGATTGTGGCGCATTTGATTGTATCATTTCTTTGCCTTTTTGTTGCTTTTGTTGCTACCTTTGGGGGTTTATTTGCCATTATCTTAAATTTTGCAAAACAAATCATCATTCTACTATACAAAAATCACAAAATCAAAATATACCACAGCAACGCCTCCGCAAAATCACCCTAACAATAAATCGCTTTATCCAAACCACAATACCCCACCACCTCATCTAAGCCCGCAACACCACAGCCGCGCAAAAAGCAAAATCTCATAAAGCCAATAAAGCATACAAAATAATGCTATAATGCGCAAAACTTGACAAAAGGGCGCAAGAAATGTTGCAAATAAATCCTAGAGAATCCCCACAAGAAGTCCAAAGTTTTCTTGGTGGCGAGCTGTATTATAATTCAAAAATCCCCGAGCAGCAACAACAATCTTTCAAAGAACTTATAACAAAGCACTATCTCCCAAAACTAGAGCAAGTCTTGCACAAAGATGAGCCAGACATACTAAAAGACGCCCTCATAGATGAGCTTTTTGGCAAACTTAGCGCATTTAAGCTAAGCCATTATCAAAGCGATGAGTTTGAAGCAGGGCATAAGCAAAATTACTTTGGTAGCGTGGCAGGAAGTGTGGATTTTGTGCTCAAAAAAGATGAGAATGTCGCCTGCATACTTGAAGCCAAAAAGCCCAAAAGTAGCGAAATGATAAGCGCGTATAATGCCAACACAACTGCCTTGCACGAGTGCGTTTTGTATTATTTGCGAGAAAAGGAGCGAGCCAAAGAGCTACACAAACGATTTGAAGTGAAATATATCATCATCACAGATTTTTATGAGTTTTTCTTTTTTGATGAAGCAGAATTTGAAAAATATTTTTATCAAAACGACTATATCAAGGGCTTTTATGAGCGATACAAGTCTTTAATCAAAAACGACTTAGACCAAGAATCCCAAAAACGCAACAAAGATTTTTATGCCGAGCTTAAGCAATATTTTGGTAGCGAGAATTTCAGCGCACAGCTTAAGCCCCTACTGCTAAATCTGCAACACCTAAAAGATGATAAATGCAATATTAAGCCCTTTTTCAAAGCATTTGCACCTGAATTTTTGCTTGATAAATATATCCACAAAAGCGAGATTAACGAAGCATTTTACAAAGAGCTACTCTACATACTTGGCTTAGAGGTAGAAAAAACCAAAGACAACAAAGAAACAAACAAAATTATCCCCAATAATGTAAGTGGCACGGTGTATGAAAATATCTATGAAAACATACCACACCAAGAGGATAAAACCCAAGAAAACATTATCTCACTCATCATCGTTTGGCTAAATAGAATCCTCTTTCTTAAGCTAATCGAGGCAAATCTCATTCGCTTTAGCCCTACCACGCAAGGCAAAGAAGCCCGCAAGGCAAACGCTAGATTTCTAAACACCAAAAACATACAAGATTTTCAAACGCTAGAAAATCTATTTTTCAAAGTATTTGCCAAGCCTCACGATGAGCGCGATGAAGCTTCGCCATTTTTTCATCTCCCCTATCTCAACTCATCGCTGTTCAACCCAAGCCAAATAGAGCACAAACTTATCCGCATACAAACCCTAAGCAACGATAAAGAGCTCCTCCCTTACAAAGAATATAATAAAAAGCAAAAGCACCAAGTGCAAACCAAAATCCCGCTTTTGCGCTATCTTTTGGACTTTTTGGATAGATATGACTTCGGTAGTGGGGAAGAATACGAAGCTGATACGCTGATAAATGCAAGCGTGCTAGGCAATGTCTTTGAGCGCATAAACGCTTATAAAGACGGGAGCTTTTACACGCCAAGCGCGATTACAAGCTATATGTGTGAGGAAAATCTAGAGCAAGTCATTTTGCACAAGTTTAACGAGGCAAACCCACAATGGCAGTGCAAAAATATAGCCGACATAGAATCCGAAATCACAAGGGAAATGAGGCAAAGTAGCGATAGAGAGAGTATAAAGCAAAAATACAAAGATTTTCTAAAAACCACGCTTATTTGCGACCCTGCGGTGGGAAGCGGGCATTTCCTCGTTTCTGTCCTAAACCAAATGATTAAAATCCACTATGATTTGGGACTTTTAAGCAACGAGATTTTGAGAAACAAGCTACAAATTATCGGCGATGAGCTCTACTTAAGCGATTTTTCCTACACCAAGCCAAAAGATGAAGCACAGCCAAGCCACAAAATCCAAAAAGAACTCTTTAAGCTAAAAAAATCCATAATCGAAAACAACCTCTTTGGCGTGGATATAAATCCAAATTCCGTAGAAATCTGCAAACTGCGCCTATGGATAGAGCTACTAAAAAACAGCTACTATCTCTTGCCAAATGACAAAGGCTACACAAAAAATCTTGATTCAAGCATTCATCAAATGCAAACCCTGCCAAATATCGACATAAACATAAAGTGTGGCAACAGCCTTATCTCAAACATTGAGCTAAACATCAGCAAAGACAAGCTAGAAGCACAGCTTAAAGACCTGCTTAACAAAGAGGCAAAGCTAGAGGAAGCCATTGAGATACAAGCGATTCTAAACGACCTAAAAGTCAAACTCCCCAGAGAAATAGAGAAATACAAAAAAGCAACAAACGCCTACAAAGACGAAAAAGACGATGATTTGAGGGCTTCACTAAAGAGTGAGATAAATTCCGCCAAAGGCTTCATACTCAATCTTTTTGTCAAAACCCACCCGACATATCGAGAATTTAAAAGCATTTTTGCAAGCTATCTAAAGACCTATGGTTATAGCGGGGTTGATAACGCAAAAGTGCCAAATGCCAACAAAAAAGAGCTACAAGAATGGATAGAAAAGCTCAATGACTACTTGTTTAAGGCATTTGAGTTTCACAAAACCCTTGATATTCCCAAGCAAGATGACCCGCGCGGATTTGTAGAAAAAGACTTTATCGCCCTAGTAGAGTCTATGAAATCTTATGAAACTATCAAAACACAAGCAAGAGAATACTTTGAATGGCGATTTGAATTCCCCGAAGTGCTAAATGCGAACGGCGATTTTATGGGGTTTGATTTAATCATCGGCAATCCACCCTATGGAAATCTGCTTAGCAAGGAGCAAAAAGACTTTTGCAAAAAGCAAAAACGCTATCTATACGCCGATACAGGCGATACTTACAAGCTATTTATCGAAAAGGGCTTTAATCTGCTAGCACAAAATCGCAATCTTGGCTATATCGTGCCACTTAGCGCAACAAGTAGCGATTCAAATATTGCTTTGCATAAAATGCTTTTGGAGAATTGCAAGTTTATAAAAGTAAGTAGCTATGGCGAACGCCCTGCCAAAGTATTTGGCAATGCAGAGCAAAAAGTCTCAATCATTGGCCTTACAAAAACATTTTCTAAAACCAAAGAACTAATGACAACTTGGATAAATAAACGCTATTCAACGCAATCCCTTAAAGATTTGATACAAGAGCTAAAGTTTATTAACAGCATTGATTTTGTCCGTCAAGGTGCATTTTGTAAAATCAGTTTGCCGATTGAAAAAGACATAATGCAAAAACTCTATGCCCAAAAACAAACACTTAAGAAATTTATGAAAGGTAAAGAGAGTGTTTATTATAGGACTTCGGGTGGTAGGTATTATAAAGTATATACAAGTTATTCTACAAAGTCGAGTAAAGAAGACAGCTTTAATGCGATAAATTCTAAATTAGTCGTAGCTTTAATGTCAAGCACGCTTTTTTATTGGTTTAGAAACGCTTACTCCAATGAGCGAGATAATTATCTTTA
Organism: Helicobacter sp. MIT 01-3238; assembly: GCF_003364135.1. NCBI lineage: Bacteria > Pseudomonadati > Campylobacterota > Epsilonproteobacteria > Campylobacterales > Helicobacteraceae > Helicobacter > Helicobacter sp. MIT 01-3238. Next base: position 5,663 of record NZ_NXLN01000027.1, on the reverse strand, counting down.
CGAATTTGAGAGATTCCCTATACCAAAATTTAGCAATGAACAAATCAAGCTACTAGAGAAGCTGGGTAGCAAATACGAGAAAGATATTGAGAAAAACCACGATTATAGCAACGGCGTGAAAACCTACAAAATAAGAAAATCAAAGCATATCATAGATGAAATCGATAGACTAATTTGCCCACTCTATGGCTTAAGTGCGGAGGAAATGGAGTTTATCATAAACTACGAGCTAGAATTTCGCACAGATTCCAAAGACTAAAAAAACTAAGGCAAATTAAGACTCACAAACCAAAGCACACTATTTTGTCATACTGACACACCACTTCTTGCCATAATTAAGGTTTTTTATCGCTTGACACTCCACCTTGTCATAACGCTTTCCACTTTTGCCATACAACACCTTATCTTGTCATACTGAGGGCGAAGCCCGAAGTATCCAAAAAAGCCACAGATTCCCCCCTTGCCACCTCACTTTGCTATACTTTTTGTCATACTTAAGCGTAAGCGAAGTATCTCAAAAACAAAAGAGAGATTCTTTAGTCGCTAGCTTGCTTAAAGATAACAAAAAGGTGCGATAGAGATTTTTCGCATTTTGCAAATGCTCAAAATGACAAAGAAACAACAAGATTATGGAAGCCCAAAAACAACAAAAACCGCCTGCCCCTTATCTCTCCCTAGCAAGTCTTGGGTCTAGCAGCGCGTAGATGATGTCGATAAGTGCGTTGCTTAGCACAAATACCACACACATAAGCACAAAAAAGCACTCTATCACGGGGTAATCGTGATTTGCGATAGCTTGGATAGCGTATAGCCCGATACCGGGCAGGGCGTAGATATTCTCCACCACGAGTGCCGCGCCTAGCAGCTCGCCTAAGTGCATACCCATAGCCGTGATGATAGGAAGCGAGGCGTTATAAAAAATATGCCTAATGGTAATTGTCCCGCTAGGAAGCCCGCGAAGCCTCGCATAGAGGATATGTCGCTCTTTGGCGACTTCGAGCATATTTGCCCGCACAAGGCGCGTGTTTATGCAAAGCGACATTAGCGAGATGCTTATCGCAGGGAGGATAAAGCTCCTCGCCCCCTCCTCAAGCCCAAGCGGGGCTAGCCACCCCAAGTGCAAGCTAAAAAAAAGCATAAGCAAAAACGCAAGCCAAAAATTGGGCATAGACACGCCGATGAAGCAAAACGCGCGGATTATGAAATCTAGCGCGGTGTTTGCAAACCTCGCACCAAGGATTCCTAGCACCACCGAGCCAAGACAAACAATACCAAGCCCGCACGCGATGAGAGCCGCACTCACGGGCAAAAACTCCGCAAAGTCGCTCGCCACCTCCCGCCCGCTCATATAGCTAGTGCCAAAGTCTAGCCTTATCGCGCCCCCTAGCCACGCGACATACTGCTCCAAAATCGCCTTATCAAGCCCAAACTCCGCCCGAAGCTGCGCGATAATCTCTGGCGTGGCGGGAAGCTGGGAGTTTAGCAAGTAGCTCGCCACAGGGTCGCTCCCACAGACGCGCAAAAGTACAAAAATCACAAACGAAGTAACAAGCACGATAGGGATAGTGGAGAGCAGGCGCAGGGCGATATATTTTTTCACATTTACTCCTTTTTGGACTTCGCGCTATTTTTTGGCAATTTTGGCACGCAGGCAATGTAGCAAATGCCGCTTTTGTGGTGTTGCCCTATTTAGCGTTATTTCGTGCTTTTTAATTTTTATGATTTTTTATATTGCCAAGTTTGACAAGCGAGGTAATAATCGCAGGGATAAGCGATAGCCAAGCATTTGGCTTATCTTGCACTACAAGGTAGGCAAATATCCCCAAACTCCCCACGATAAATATAAACGCACTCAATGCGCCAAGTCCTTGCAAGGCATAAAACCAACGCGTATTGCTCCCTCTATCTCTTTGCTCGGCTTTTTCTAGCTCAATGATTTCTTTATCCATTTGCATTTTGTGTTCGGTAGTTTTTTCTAGTAGATTCATAGCCCTATGTGCCAAAGGCTCGGGCAATTTGGATAGGGCATCAAGCTCATTGCCCATAAAAATATTGTTTTGTATATTGAGTTGATTTTGTGGTTTTGTTTTGCTTGGTTGTCTTGGTGAGCTATCTTGCTTTGTGGGCTTTTTATTCATTGTGCCAAGCCCTTTTTATACTCTGTGTCGATTTTTGCATAAAATCTTGCTTGTTTTTGTTGTATGTGCTTTGCTATTTCGCCATATTCCTTGTGGGCTGTCGGCGATTTTGTAGCACCAAACCCGCCCATAAATCCATCTGCAAATCCTTTAATACGGGCATTTTTGCCAAAATCACCCTTGATAATTTTATAAATCAAAAGCCCCAAACCAGCGGTAAAAATGCCAAACAAAAACCATTTTAGCTCTTTCATTTTCTAAGCCTTTTGTTTTAAGTGTTGCGTATTTTAGCATAATTATTTAATCCCTCGTGTTTGCTTAAGCAAAATCACAACCTAAGGATTAGCTCCGCTACCCTTTTAGCACTCGCCTTTTAGTAGGGTAAGGAGCAGGGCGATATATTCGGGTTGGTTTGTCTTTAGGACTTGGAAAGATTCTAAAAGACAGCAAAATCCCCCCGCAAACCCCCCCAAATCCTACCCCTTTAGCCTATCCACCACAGCATTTATAATATCCTCGCCCCCAAACGCCTCCCCGCTAAATCTATCCTTTCCATTTGCATAGCACTTCACAACCCAGCGATTACCCTCTTGCTTTATAGGTATCCAAAAATGATAGCCCCTCATTCCATCTTTTTTAGAAATCGCTTTGTAGATTTTCTCTAGCTCACTTATTTTGCGTGTGTAGTCGCTATCCCCACTGCCAAAAGAATCCACACTTTTTACCTCAAAGATATGGATTTGCTCATCTGTATCTTTTAGCACGAAATCAGGGTAAGAGAAATGCCTACCATTGAGATAATACTCAAACTTTATCCCCGAGTTGTAAGGATAGTTTTTGCCAAATAGCGCGGTTTTTTCGCCATTTATCCTAATGCTTTTTATCAAGCCCTTTTTTGCACATTTGCTTATAATCTTTATCCACTCAATCTCTGCCTTGCTATCAAAGCAAAATCGCTCTCCCTCTTTTTGCCACGCCCATTCCTCCAAAAACTCCATATCCGTGTGATGCTCATTTGCGCTAAAAAAGCTCTCCAATGCCAAAGCTCCCACCTCATCGCAAATCTCCACGCTTTTATCATAGTCTATCACTTCTTTTTCATACTCTCTTTTTATCGCGCCAAAGTTATTTGCAAAGGCATACCACTTGTGTGATTTACTCCCAGCGTAAGCCTTGCACTGCGCTTCTAGCTCGGAGCTAGATTGTAGCTCTTTATAGAGTGTGAAAATATCCTTTTTACCACCGAAATTGCCACTCACATTACCGCCGACTTTACCACGCATATCACCACCAAAATCACTACTACAATCCGCCAAATTTTCTAAAAATTTTTCCGCGCTAAATTCTAGCCTCTCCCCGCTTTTTAGCCTTGTGATTTTTATGCTAAATTCTTTGATGATTTCATTTTCTAAAAACCCTTTGTGGATTTGCCCTTTTAGCCACACTTTTGTTGTGCTTGATTCCTTTGGTTTCACACCATAAATATATGCCTTGCTTATGAGTTCTCTTTGCGCATCACTTAGGGTTTCAAAATCTAGCAATCTTGGATTGCGCCTTACACGCCCCATTACTTGCTCATCTAGTTGAGAGCTTTTGCTATCTCTCATTTGGTAGAGCATACACGCGCGGGGTATGTCCCAGCCCTCGCTTATCACCATTTTAAAGACGATTATATCTATGCTACTATTATTGCCTTTGGCATAGTCTTTCCATTTTTTGATAGGAAGTTTGGCGACTTTGTCGTTACTCTCACACTTGCTAGATTTTTTGCCCTCGCTATTATCTACGATTATCATATATTTTAGCTCACTATGGATTTTGAGTGCTTGTTTTATTTGCTTTATTTCTTTATCTGCCTTATCTTTGTTTGATATTTGGATTATTAAGCAGGGATTTATCCCCACGCCATTTTGCTCATCTAAATACGCCCTTTTTAGCCCTATAAACTCCTCTATCGCGCCTTGTAGTTCCTCTACACTGCTTTCGTTATCTACGCCTTTTAGCTCTATGGATTTTATGAGATTTGCATTTACGGCTTGGGCTTCTGTGATTTCGACATTTGGATTTTGTCCCTTTGCTCTATTGGGCGTAGCAGATATGTTTATGACTTTTTGGAAGTAGCCTTTGCTATCTGCTATCAAGCTATCTAAATTTTTTGTAGATATATGGCATTCATCTTTGATGAGGTAGATTTTTTTGCCTTGATTATGCCCAAGCAAGTCAGGGCTAATGTGGTTTAGGAAATTCACTAGCGCACCCTGTTTGAGTTTGGATTTTTCTTTATACAAGCCGTGAGGCAAAACATAGACATTGTAGTTTGTATCAATATGCAGTGCTTCCTCGCCACTATCATTTGAGTCAATCAAAAAGGGCTTTAGGTGAGAAAATCTCTCCCGCGAAAACCGCTCAAACGCCTTGTAGTTTTGCTCCCCTAAGCCACCCTTTGAAAGCGTGCTTACGACAAAGACGACATTGCTATCCCTATCCAAAATGCGATTCATCAAATCGCTCATCATATAGGTTTTGCCACTGCCTGTGGGGGCTTTGAAAGTTATTTCGCGCTTAGACTCCACGCAGGATAAAAGTTTGCTTACCGCTTCGTTTTGCAAATCAATGACTTCTTGTAGCATTACTCGCCCTTTTCGCGCTCATCACACTCTGAATCTGATTTAATTTCTTCTAGTTTTTCTAGCGTGATTTCAAAGTTTTGGGCTATCCATTTTGCTTTGTCGTGGATATTTTCAAATCGTTCTAATCCATAGTCGCATTCATCGATTGCATCGAGCACGCTTAGATTTTGATTTGTGGAGTGATTTTGGTGTATTCCCCCCTCCCTTGTGGAATTAGCGCATTCTTTTTTGTTATCACTCGCAGAGTTATCACACTCTCTTTCCCCCTCCCTTGCGGAGGGGGCTAGGGGGTGGGTAGTATTTCCTTGCGCGTATTTGCTGATTGTCTCTATTCTATAAACGCATAGATTATCCCCATAAGGCTTATTTTTCTTAATCCACTCAAAATTTTTAGCCCCATCATAGCATTCCCCACTCATTATGCGTTTTAGGCGTTTGGTGGTTACATCTAGGGCTATGCCGTTTGGATTTATATCCGTGATTTCGTTATTGGTTACCAAAATGCACTTGCGATTGCCACTATCTTGGCGATTTAGCTCCATTAGCGCGTGGGCAGTTGTCCCACTTCCAGCAAAAAAGTCTAGGACTATATCAGGTTCATCGTCATATTGAGTTTGCATAGCAAACGAAATATCTCTATGGTTTTCTTGTGTGTTGTCATTTTGAGCGACAAGCGAAAAATCTCTATTGTTGTTATTTTGAACATTAGCGAAATATCCATTTTTGTCATTTTGAGCATTCGTAGAATGCGAAAAATCTCTACAATCTTGAGATACTTCGCTTTGCTCAGTATGACAAGAGTGGCGTTCCCCCTCCCCAAATTGTAAAATTGTGGCGGAGGGGGCTATGGGGTGGGTAGAATGTATAGAATCTAGCTCACGCGCAGAATCCTCGC
>NZ_NXLN01000026.1:0-34188 GCF_003364135.1 Helicobacter sp. MIT 01-3238 | reverse complement strand
TGCAGGGATTGGGGAAATGTTTATCTTAACTCACAAAATCTTGCTTTATCTGCTTTTTATTGTTTTTTATCTTACTTTACTTACTTTATTTTACTTTTTATCTTGCTTTACCTTACCTTACTCTTTATCTTGTATTGTTTTTTTATCTTGCTTTACTTTCTATCTTGCCCTATCTTACTTCAACTTGATTGTAAAAACTTGCTTATGCAATCTAAATACTTGTGAAAAAGATGACTTTGGGTAGAGCGTATGTAAATGCACTATTTAACACAGAGCTAAAAAACCTTAAGACTTTACATAAAAATAACTTCTTAAAAACCCCCTTAAAACTTATAAAAACAACTCCAAGATTGCTAAAAAAATGATTTCTAGGGCTTATTAAAATAATAAACAACTTCTAGTAGATTTCTAAATAAAAGCAATTTCAAAAAACTTTCAAGGTTTATAGCACTCTTAAAGATTTCAAAATTTATAAGAACTTGCAACCCTACAAAACACTTATTTGGATTATTTTTTGACAGCTATTTAGAAAAATCAGTGAATACTTATGAGGAATTTATAAAACTTTTAAGACTACTAAAAATAAAAAACAACCCCAAAGCTAACTTGAAAGTTTGTGTTATTGGGGGGTTACACTTGATTTGTCTCACATTTTTAGATTTTACTATATCATCAAATGCCCTAAGCAGGGATTATAGAATTTTTACGCGCACTCTTTTGCAAAGAAAAGAGGCAAAGTAGAAGAATAATGCCATAAATTATGCTAGTAGATTTTATGATACTATTACTAGCTTCATCATAATCAATAATTTCTTTTATCTCTTTAAGTTTTAATTCGTCATTCAAATCTATAAGTGTCAAAATATTTTTTAATCTAGTTTGATTTTCTTGTGATTCAAAAATTTGATATTCTTTATGGCTAGGATTCATTGATATAGAGGTAAACTTTCTTCTTGCACTGCAGGATATATCATAATCATCTCTATCAAAATCATACTTTAGCAGCTTTTTCATATCGCAAAAAATTACGCTATTGCTGTTGCTATCATCAATATTTTTTATTGTGTTTGATAGGTTGTTGGGATTATCTTTAAGCGTAGCTAAAATAGTTTTAAAGTTATCCACTTTTCTATCATCAAACAAAAATGATATGATATTGCTTAGCTCATTTTTATTTGATAATATTATTTCTTTTACTGACTTTGATTCTCTAAAAGAAGCATTATCATCATTTCTTAGATTAAATTCTTTTTGCGAAATTTTAGATAGATTTATTATAGCGTTTGCTTCCATATTGTTAAGCCTTTTTTCTAATCGATTTTCGCTCAATGTATCAGCTGAAAATATTCATACAAGTGGGTTTAGTAGTTGCGGTTTTGCAACGAGAATCCATAGTAGAAAAAAATACATAAATGCCCTAAAATAATCAGCAATGTTTTTTGTGAGAAATAAGGAGTAAAATATTCCCAAAACAATTACATATATCATTAAAAAGCAAAGCGTATACACAAGATAGATTAAAAAAGTGCTTGATAACAGAAAATAAGCAAGCATAAACAATACAAGTAACAAAGTTAGTTTTTTGCCAAATGCGTTTTTATTAAAAGAATAAAAGATTGCTAAAAAAATTAACTCAATAATCAATGTAACACTATAAGATATAGTTTCTCCATAAGCCATCATATATGGCAATATAACCCTCATCAAAAATAGTAAACTACCATAAGATACTATCATCGTGGTTGTGAAATTTAATATAGTTGTGAAATTTGTGTGATGATTGCTTGTGTGTCTATATAGTTTTAATATCGCATTGTCTATCCACAGTGTAAAATCTAGCTCATTATTTTTAGATTTTTTGCTATCTTGTTTGTTATCCTCATCGCATTTTTGTTTTGTATCTACTTTTTTATGTTGCCCTTGCTCTATGGAAAACTCTAATTCAAGTTCTTTTGCATATGGCTCTAGTATGTGCCAATTTTGTGCTTCCAAAAGATTGTTTTGTGAAAGAAGTGTATCTTTGATAGCCCTAAAAGAATCTTTTAAATTTTGTGCGTGTTGAATCTTTAAGTGTATTTTTGTCTTATCTTTTTCTTTATTGTCTTTAGCTTCATATTCTACTTTTTTATTTATATATTCAGCCATTTGATTTAATGTTATTCGTTTTGTGTCAACACCGACAAAGTTTAGGAATCTTGGATTTTGGATAACGCACGCTGAAAAATTTACTACACTTTCAAAGGTGGCAAAATAAAAATTTGCCACTCGTTCAAATGCTGTTCTACACATTTGTAAATCTTGCCTAAAAACTGCTCTATGAAAATACGCATCTGCTCCAAAAATCGCGCCACTAAAATCAGCATTATTGTAAAATTTAGCATTGCTAAAGTTTGCTTCCTCATCAAATTCTGCCTTTGCAAAGCAAGATTTTCCAACAAATTTTGCGCAAGAAAAATTAGCTTTTTTGTTGAATATAGAATTTTCAAAAGACACTTCATTAAAAATGACTTTGTCAAACATAACTTTTCCATTAGTTTTGATAAAACTGCAATCAAAATTTTTTTTGAAAGTAACATTATCAAAAGCAAGAGTATTTTTATATTCAAACAATTTGCCTTTTTTGCTTTTATCGCTTGGATTTAGATTTACTTCACATTCAAACGAGCAATTAACAAACTTTATATTGTATTTGGCTATGGTTTCTATGTCAAAATCATATATGCTTAGCTTAAAGTCGATATTGTTTAAATTATGATTGTTTTTGCTATCAATATTGTATTCATTTGTTGTTTTATCGTAGCTTATAAGGCTAAATGAAGTAACATAATGCGTTGTTTTTTCTAGAGGCAGTTGAATACTGATTGTGTCTCCCCATAAAGTGTGGGCTATTTTTTCTTTTGCTCTTTGTATTTCTAGTTCTGTCATTTGCTATCTCACTAAAATTTTTGATAAACAATCTAGTCGCTATTGTATCATTTTACTGCCATAAATATTAGTCTTAGAATCCCAAAATAAACAAAATTGCAAAAAGACACTTTTTTACAATTTTTTATTTTCACTCCACCTCTTTGCATACTTCAAAAACTTGCAAAAACATTTAATATTTCATCGCTAAAATTTGCCAAAAACCCGCAAATAATACACCTCTTGTCGTTTTTTTTTTTTTGTTATAATGATTTTTAACAAAAGTTAAAAAAACAACAAGGAGAGAAAAAATGTTCAAAACCGTCGCTTCCAAAATTCTTACGCTCGCTATTGGCATATTTGTCATTATGATTGGGATTGTCAGTGTGGTAAATTACACGCGCACTTCAAAATCCACCACCGATATTTTTAATGGCTTGCAGCAACTTATGCTTCACTCATCTTTTACCACCATAAACATAACGATGGGCATTGAGGCGGAGCAACATTTGCGCGAGCTTTCCGCGCTTCTTGCAAATGTCGATAGGAATGACATTGTTGCACAGAGAAAGATTCTGGCAAATCTCGCTAAATTTGTCCAATATGACGCCGCGTTCATCGTATATGAGCAAGGTGAAGGCAAAATGATTTCAGGTATGCCAAAAAGCGATATAAATCGCTTATCCTCTATGCCCGATGATGGCACATTTGACTTCCGCACGCGAGGCTGGTATCAAGCCGCTAAAAATACGCAAAAATTTTTCGTAACCGCGCCTTATGAAAGCAAAGTCGCTGGAATGGAGGCGACTATTTCAGCCACTGCGGCTATGCCGTTTTTTCGCAATGGCAAGTTTGAGGGCGTGATAGCGGTGGATATTTCGGTGGGCGGATTCCAAGATAGGTTCAAAAACTTCTATCGCAAAGAGTTGCCAAGCCTGCGGATTTTGCTTATAGATTCTGAAGGCGAGGTGTTTTCTCACGCGGATTTAGAAACAATCGGCAAAGACAAACTCAAAGCACTAGGGGTACAAGTCGTAAGTAAGGCAAGCCAAAAGCCTGTGGGCGAGTTTCACACGAAGTTTTTGGGCGTGGATAAAATTGTGTTTTATGAGCAAATGCCTTTTGGCTGGATAATCGCTGCCGAAGCAAACGAAGCGGATTTGACAAAGGCGATAAATGAAAATTTCATCGCTTCTAGCGCGCTTGCTTTGGTGCTACTCATTCTTGGCGGGGTAGGGCTATTTTTTGCGATTAAGTATTTCTTTAAGCCGCTAGGCGCGATACAAGAGAGCTTGCACAAGTTCTTTGCGTTTTTGAACTATGAGACAAAGCAAGCCCCAAAACCGCTCAATCTCACAAGCCAAGATGAATTTGGGAAAATGAGTAGTGAGATTGACAAAAATATCACACACACCCAAGAGATGATAGAGCAAGATTCTGCGATTATAAAAGAGGTGAGTGCAGTCGTAGATGAGGCAAAGCAGGGCAAATTTGGCAAGACTATCACGCTAAGTAGCCCAAATCCGCAGACAAATTCCCTCAAAGATAGGCTAAATGAGATGAGCCAAACGCTATTTAACCTCGTGGGGCACAAGCTCTCAAACGCCACGCAAGCCTTTGAAGCCTATCGCAAAAACGACTTTAGCTCGCGCATACAAAATCCGCAAGGAATCGAAAAAGACATAAACGCGCTAGGGGATTCTATCACGCAGATGCTAAAGCACTCTGCGGGCTTTGCCAAAGAGCTAGGGGCGAAATCTAGCGAGCTAGAAACTTCTATGCAGGCTCTCACAGAGCGTTCTCAAAAGCAAGCCACCTCGCTTGAGGAGTCCGCTACCGCAGTAGAGCAGATAAGCTCCTCTATGCACATAGTGAGCGAAAAAACCGATGAATGCACCCACCAAGCCGAAGACATAAAAAACATCGTAGGCGTGATACGCGACATAGCCGACCAGACAAACTTGCTTGCGCTCAATGCCGCGATTGAAGCTGCGCGAGCAGGCGAGCACGGCAGGGGCTTTGCCGTAGTAGCAGATGAAGTGAGGAAGCTAGCCGAGCGCACGGGGCATTCACTCGGCGAAATCGAAGCAAATGTCAATATCCTCGTGCAGTCTGTCAATGAAATGAGCGAATCTATCAATGAGCAAACAAGTGGCTTAAGCCAGATAAATGAGGCAATCGCGCAACTAGAGAGCACCACGCAAGAAAATGTCGAGGTGGTAAATGCCACAAACGAAGTCGCCAAACGCGTAAATGGCATAGCCGATGAAATCCTAGAAGATGTGAGTAAGAAAAAATTCTAGGGATTTTAGTGCAAAATTTGCATAAAGTTTATGCTTGGCAAAATCTATACCTTTTCATATTCATCACGCCTTGTAAATGTTTTTTGCATTTTTAGCGGTTTTTATTTGTCTAAAATTTTGCCAAGCGCGGTTCATTTGCTAAATCTATATAAAAAATCCTTTTATATAAACTTTTAGATTTTATAATGTTGTGTGGTTTTTATTTATTTTTAAGGGGTAGTGGATTTGCGCGGTGGATTTTTGGGGCAGAGTTGGCATAGTTTTTTTGGGCACTTTTTGGCGATTTTTACCATTGTGGTGTGGGGGAGCACTTTTAGCGCGACAAAGGCGCTGCTAGAGGATTTTGCCCCTGCGGAGATTCTCTTTATCCGCTTTGCTTTGGCGTATATTTTTTTAGCCCTTTTGTGCCACAAAAGCATTGCCTTTGAGCGTGGCAAAAAGGAGCTGCTTTTTATCGGTGCGGGGCTTAGTGGGAGCTGTTTGTATTTTTTGCTAGAAAATATCGCGCTCACCCTTACTAATGCCTCAAACGCCTCGCTTCTAGTGGCTATAAACCCAATCACAACCGCGCTTTTGCTAAGGCTCTTTTTTGGCAAAAAGTTTGGGCGATTTTTTGTGCTTGGCTTTGTGATTGTGTTTGTGGGCATCTCTCTTGTGGTGTTTAATGGCAACTTTAGCGTGCAAATCTCGCCGCTTGGGGATATGCTGTGTATCCTTGCTGGGCTTGTGTGGTCGGTTTATACTATTATCTTGGAGCGACTTTTTAGCGCGTATCGTGGGAGTAATCCTATCGCAATGACGCGCAGAATCTTTTTTTATGGACTGATTTTTACGCTTCCTTTCGCGCTGTATCAAAGTGGGATTTTGGGCGGGATTTTAAACGGGTTTTTAAACGGGGAAAATTTTGGCGCGAACTTAAGCGCGATTTCAGAATCTTCGCGCTATCTTAAGCCTAGCAATCTTGCAAACTTGCTTTTTTTGGGGCTAGTGGCTTCCGCGCTTTGCTACCTAAGCTGGAATGCCTGCCTCAAACGACTTGGTACGCTTAAAGCAAGCGCGTATATTTATGCGATTCCTGTGGTGGGCGTGTTTATCGCTACGATTACGCTAGGAGAGCCACTCACGCCCTATCTCATCATCGGCGGGATTCTCACTTTGCTCGGACTCTTTGTGAGTCAAAAATAGTTTGATAAATTTTATGTGCACTTTTTTATAAATTTTGATATAAAGTGATAAAGCATTTATTATCGAGTTTTATCATAGTCCAAATTTAAAATACAAGGGATTTTATGTCAAGCGTTTTTAGAAATTTGCTGATAGCTTTGTGTTTGTCGCACTATTTGCTTTCAGCACAAAGCCCTCCAAATCAAAGCTCCATAAGTGTGCCAAATAACCAAGAGAGCGATAGCCAAACAAAAGCAAAACATTTAGAGCAAGAATTGCAAGCAAAGGATTTAGGCAAAATCGTAGCAACAGGCACAAGTGATATAGACACTTCACAAATAAAAAAATACCAAAGTAGTGCAGGCAAAATAAGCACACAAATGCTAGAATCTAGCCCGAGTGGCAATGGCGATATAGGCTCAATCCTTAGAATCCTGCCAAATGTGCAGTTTGATAACGCACAAAATCGCTCCACTACACCGGGCGAAATCGACCCCGCAAGAATCAGCATAAGCGGCGGATTGCATTATCAAAATAATTTCCAACTCGATGGAATGAATATGAACAATGACTTAGACCCCGCTGGTAGTGCGGATTGGCTAGGTGGCGCACCGGGACGCTCTCAAGGGTTAGCAGTGGATACAAGCCTTTTAGATTCCATAACTGTTCTAGATTCTAATGTATCTGTGGCGTATGGAGGTTTTAGCGGTGGGGTAGTAGAGGCAAGCACACGCAAGCCAAGCAAAAAAATTGGCGCAAATATCTCTTATCAATTCACGCAAGGAAACGCCGACCCCAAAGCCTTTTCTATGACAAATTATCATCTCTATGGCAATGCGAGTTTGGAGGGTTTTTTAGATTCTGTATCACAAAGCTATAATGACAACAATTCGCCAATTTTTACCAAGCACCTTATCCGCGCAAGTTTGGAATCTAAAATCAATGACAAATTTGGAATCATCGCTAGTTTTGCAACCACGCAGAGTTTTATCCCATTGCGTTATAACAGCAACATTAGCACTTCACAAGCCACGCCTGTCGACCCAAAAGATGCAAGCACTTACAAGCAAACACAAAAACGCCAAATTTATAATTACTTTCTCAAGGGTTATTACGACCCAAATGATTCTGTGCGCTTGGAGTTTAGCTACACTTATGCACCGCAGTTTGATTATCGCTTTATGAGCGGGACAAGGGGAGATTTTTTTAGCTTTGATTCTGGTGGGCATCAAGTGGGACTTAAAACAACTTGGCAAAATAGCGCGGGAATCCTTACAAATGCGCTAAGCTACTCGTTTTTAGAAAATTCTACACTTTTGCACGGATTTGAGCACACAAAATATTGGATTCCCTCGAGTTCTAAAAATTGGGGGAGGTTTAGTGTATTTGCCCGTGAGGGAGGCTATGCACCCACTGCCTCGACACAACATACCCTAAGTAATAAAATTATCCAAGATTTTAACGCCTTTGATTTGGGATTTGCTAGCCACACTTTTTCTGCTGGGCTAGAGATAGGTTATCAATATGCACAATTTGGCTACACGCAAGATTATTTTTTCGCCCGAAATAATGGCAACCAAAAACAAATGTCCCAAGCGCAACAAAGTTTGTGCAGTGGCCCGTTTTTGGAATGGTGCGACCCACAAAAAGCCTACTATTCAAACGGTGTGGAATGGACTTATGGGCAATATTTTGGACATCTAGAGCTGTATAGGAAAGCAAATGTGGATTTGCACAATGCTCTAGCAAGTGCGTGGCTAGAAGATGATATTGCTATCCCTTTGTCGAAAGCGGGCGAGATAAATACGCGACTTGGCGTTCGGCTTGATACAGATAGTTATATGGGCAAAAGCACTGTTGCACCGCGCTTTAGTCTAAACTACATTACTCCTGCACCAAAAGAGTTTGCTACGCAAATCACCTTTGGTGCAAATCGCTACTATGGGCGCAATCTCTTTGCCTACGCCCTAAAAGCAAAACAAAATTCTATGAGCGTGGGAATTGCTAGGGATAGTCCAAATAAGGATTGGTATGAAATTTTACATTCTGGAGTGCAATGCGTTGGTAGTAATTATAACAACAGCGGAAAAACTGACTGCATAACCACTTACAAAAACGACATAAAATTTAGCAAACTAAAAGTCCCATACACCGATGAGCTAATGGGCGGAATCTCTCAAAATATTTATGAAATAAGAATGCAAGCAAAATATATTTATCGGCAAGGTAGAGATGACATTCGCTATGTGCGAAGCGATTATGTGGGATTATCCCAAGACCCAAATTACACAAATACTTATTACACCTACACAAATGAGGGCAAAAGCACAACGAATATTATCGTGCTTTCTCTTTCGCACGATAGGGCATTGGAATTTTTTGGGATAAAAAACTATGCAAGTTTTAATGTGGATTGGACAAATGTAGAGCGAAATTTTGTTGATTATAGTGAAAGTGCAAGTCTTTCACAAATACAAGATGATGATATTTTGTGGGAGGGTAAGGTGGTGGCTTATTCCCAACGCCCTGCTAGCAACTTTGTGCGTCCTTTTACCCTGCGACTTAGCACCACACATAGTTTTAACATAGGGCGGTTTAGGTGGCTGTGGAACAACTTTTTTCGCTATCGCTCAAGCCACAAAGCAGTAGCCAAAATCCACACTGCAGGGACAAACTATGATAGATGTGCTACAAATGCTAGGTGGTGTCCTACTCAAGGTTACAACCCAGCACATAATGACAAAGACCAATTTATCGCTCGGATTTTAAAAGGAGCATTTACTTGGGATATGCGACTAGGTTTTGAGGTAAATGTGTGGAATCAAAATACTTTATTTGTAAATGTAGATATTTATAATGTGCTTAATGCCAAAAATCCTACCATTGCCACCACAAACTATACAGGCACAAACTCAAGCCCTACTATCGTATATGAAGTAGGGAGGCAGTTTTGGGTGCAAGTGGGGTATAAATTTTAATGAGGTTTTATAAAATTTGGCGCTGGCAAAGAGTGTAGATTTTTGAAAGTATGGATTTTGGCAAAATGATTTGTGTGCTGTATTTTATCATTAGTGTGGATTTTAGCCTTTGATAAGTTGCAAAAATTCACCTCGCGTGCGAGAATCGCTTTTGAAGATTCCGCGCACGGCACTTGTGGTGATTTGGGCTTGAGTTTTTGTCGCTTCACGCATACTCATACATAGATGACGCGCTTCGCACACCACCATAACACCCTTTGGGGAAAGTAGCTCTGTGATACTTTGGGCGATTTGGTTGGTTAGATTTTCTTGGATTTGCAATCGCTTAGCATACACCTCGACAAGTCTCACAAATCCGCTTATCCCCGCGATAGAATCTTTTGGCACATAGCCGATATGCACCTTGCCAAAAAATGGTAGCAAATGATGCTCGCACATTGAATAAAACGCAATGTCTTTTATGCTTATCATTTCATCAATTCCGCTATTTGCAAATAGTCCACCAAGTGCTTCTTTTGGGCTAAGTGAGTAGCCTGCATAAAGGATAGATTCTAGTTGTGCTAGTCTTTTGGGTGTGGCTTGAAGTCCTGCGCGAGTGTAGTCCTCGCCTATGCGCTTACAAAAGTCTCTAAAAATCTGCTCGTTTATTTGTTCGTTTCGCATTTCTTGTTCTCGTATTTTATGCACTTGTTTTACGCGCTTGGCAAAATTTGGCAAATCTATTCCCCGTGCAAAGAGCGGATACGGTTTTGCAGGCTTGGGTGCGTGCTAAAAGAGTCGCTAAAGATATATGCGGCTTTTCTAGTTGGATTTGTGTCTATCTCTTTGAAGTCGTTTTTTGCGTAGTTGTTGTGGATTTTTTCTAGCGCACTTATGAGTGGGTTTGGCGAGCGCATAAGGTATGCGCTTCCCGCATCAGCCATATATTCACGCGAACGGCTAAGAAACATTTGTAGCCACAAAGTCAAAAGTGGCAAGACAAATTGCAAAATCAGCAAAATGCTTCTAGCTTTGTTTGCGCCACCACCTCGATTATTGCCCATAAATAGCCACACAGCGTTATTGCACACCAAAAGCAAAATATTGCTTAAAATCCCCACACACATTGTAAGTCTAATATCTCCGTGTCGTATGTGGCTAAGCTCGTGAGCTAGCACGGCTTTTAGTTCTTGCTCATCTAGATTTTCTGCAAGCGCGGAAGTGATAGCCACAAGCGAATTTTCCTCCCTCCAGCCACTTGCAAAGGCATTCATATATGGTGCGTGGATAAGGTATAAGCGAGGGGTTTGGCTAGATGAGGCACTAATCCCAGCGCGAAGCAAGACATTATCAAACGCCATTCGCACGCGTGCTTGGAGCGGAGGCAAGGCGCGAGTGCTAGCATCTAGTAGCTCATACTCATCGCCTTTTAGCATTATCGCATCAAATCGCTTAAGGCTATAAGCGATGATGGCACACGCAATAAGGGAGGCGATAATGGTTACAAGTGGGGGCTCTTGCCCGCTTAGAAGCACTGCAAATCCCCACTCCAAGCTAGGTGCGTCAATGCGCACAATATCCACTAGCAGTCCCACAAGTGCAAAGATAGCCACATAGCAGATAAGCACGATATTTGTTTTTAAGCGATTTTTTTGCAATATAGCATCAAAGGTTGTCTCCATAATGTCGCTCCTTGAAATTTAAGTCTATAAAATGCCTATAAAATCTTACGCATTTTAGCATTTTATGCGGTTTTTATTATATGTGATTTTAGGCAAAATCTATGCCAAAATACTGCAAAATTTATGTCAAAAATCGCTGTATCAAGGATTGCTTCAAAAAATTGCTCCTAAAAGCTGTGCCCAAGTGCTAAGTCCAAGCTATTAAAAAAGGATTGTGCAAAAAATTGCATTGTGAAAGATTGCGCTCTGCTAGTGAAATTTACTTTATTTTCCCAATGTCGTTTTGATACTGCTTAACCTTTTTTGGCTATAATGTTGCGTTTTTGCTTTGATTGCCTTACCTGCGAGCAAACACCATAATAGATACTAATGAAATAAAAACGAAAGGCGCATTATGAATCCTCCTAAAAATCTTACTTTTTTTTCACTTTTTTTACCCGCTTTTTTTTATGACGCGATGATTTGTGTAAAATCTGCAAAATCTACAAAACCTGCCACAAAATCCACTGAAAAATCTGCTAAAAAATCTTGCAGTAGATTTTGGGGGTGTTTTTGTGTTTTTGCTTTGGGCTTTGCCAAAGTATTTTTTATTTTTGCGCTTGGGATTTTGCTAGCTTGTATGCTTACTTCGTGCAAAAAGAAAGAAAAAAATGAGCTAAATAAGCCAGCAATGTATTGGTATCAAAACATCTTAAAAGAGATTCGTATGGGCAATCTAGAAAATGCTGATAATTTCTATGCTTCTTTGCAAAGTGAGCATATCAACTCGCCACTTTTGCCCGAAGCAATGATGATTTTGGGACAAGCACATATCCAAAAAGAGCAATATTTGCTTGCAGAATTTTACTTTGATGAGTATTTGAAGCGATTTGCCAATGCAAAAAACGCTGATTATTTGCATTTTTTGAAACTTCAAAGTCGCTACTATGGGCTAAAAAGCTCAAGCAAAGACCAAGAGTTTTTCTCTGATAGTTTGAGTGATTTTGATGAGTTTTTGGATACTTTCCCTGATAGTCGCTATGCACCATTTGTCAAAACAATGCAAGTGCGATTTGTGCTAGGACAAAATGAGCTAAACAAAGGAATTGTGCGCGTGTATAAAAAAGCAAAAAAACATAGCGCAAGGGAAAAATACGAAGAGAGAATCGATGATGAGCTAGAGCAAGCTACTAAGCCTAAGCCATCGCATATCCCTTGGTATGTGAGAATGTTTAATTGGTAAAAGTTTTTAGCTAATTTTTAATTTTTACAAATATTTTCCAACATTTCCCCAAATTTTAAGGAGCAAGAATGCAACCAAGTAATATTGATTTTCCTATGAGACTTCCTGTGATTGTTGAGGAAGATAATTTCTCTTATCCCTTTAGCATTGTGCCGATTTTTACCCACGATGAGAAAAACATAAAAGCAGCAACTAAAGCACTTGATAAAAATGACTTGGTGTTTGTCTGCTGTGCAAAAGAGCCAAATGATATGCAGCAAGTCGCGCAAAATATCACAAAAGAATCTAGCCCAAAATCTAGCACTGAAAAATCTAGCCTCATCGCCACAAATCCAGTTGACAAGCCTACCACGATGCCCAAACCTGATGTAATCCCTAGTACTGAAAGCATAGATAGACTTGATAAAATCGCCAAACACCAAATACCTTTTTTTGATGTGGGTGTTATCGGCACGATTATGCGCAAAGTTCACTTACCAGATGGTCGCGTGAAGCTATTGTTTCAGGGGCTTACAAAAGGGCGGATTTTGTCATTACAAAAAGGCGAATGCTATGAAGCGTTGGTAGATATTATCAGCTATAAAGAATGTAGCTTTGCCCAAGTGGAAGCGATGAGTAAGGTGCTACGAGAAAAAGTGCAAAATCTAGCAAATATTAGTCAAGTATTGCTTCCGCCAGATTTGCTAAAGTCTATCGAAGAGACAGGCGAGCCAAACCGAATGATAGACTTAGTGGCTTCAAGTATAAGGCTAAAAAAAGAGCAAGCATACAAGCTATTTAGGAGTGATGATACTGAGGAGCGATTGCTTTTGCTAATCGACTTTGTCTCAGAAGAAATCCAAATCCAAAAACTCCAAAAAGAAATCAAAACCCGCGTGCATAACAAAATGGAGCAAACAAACAAAGAATATTTCCTAAAAGAGCAACTACGACAAATCCAAAAAGAGCTAGGGATTGATAAGCAAAGAGATGAGGAAATTGAGCAGTATGAAAAAAAGCTAGAATCCATAAAACCATACCTAAACAAAGAAGCCTACAAAGAGATAAAAAAGCAAATATCTCGCCTAAGCAAAATGCACCAAGAAAGTGGCGATGCAAATATCTTGCAAAACTATGTAGAATGGGTGCTAGAAATACCATTTGGCAAATACGCCAAAGAATCGCTATCTATCAAAAATGTGCAAAAACAGCTTGACTTAGACCATTACTCGCTAATCAAACCAAAAGAGCGCATTGTAGAGTATTTCGCTGTAAAAGAACTCCTAGCACAAAAAGCACAAGCCCAATCCAAAGAGCACACAAAAAGCGAATCTAAAATCACAAAAAAAGATTCTAGCTTGGAAGCTAGCAAAAATTCTAGCCAAGATGACAGCGAAGCTAGAGAAGAAAAAGATAACACAAAAGAAAAAGGCACGATTTTGTGTTTTTATGGACCACCGGGGGTTGGCAAAACTAGCCTTGCGAACTCTATCGCAAAAGCCGTAGGCAGAGAGCTAGTCCGCATAGCACTAGGTGGGCTAGAAGATGTAAATGAGCTAAGAGGACATCGCCGCACATATATCGGGGCTATGCCGGGCAGAATCACACAAGGGCTTATTGAGGCAAAGCAGATGAATCCTGTAATGGTGCTAGATGAAATCGATAAAGTCGCTAGAGGTGTGAGGGGCGACCCTACAAGTGTGTTGCTAGAGATACTAGACCCCGAGCAAAATGTCGCTTTTAGGGATTATTACAACAATTTTAGCATTGATTTATCTCAAGTGATTTTTATCGCTACGGCAAATGATATAGGCGCGATTCCACCGCCATTGCGTGATAGAATGGAGTTTATCGCTATCTCTAGCTACACACCACAAGAAAAAGAGCAAATCGCATTAAAATATCTTATCCCCCAAGAGCTTAAAAAGCACGGACTAGGTAGTGAAGAAATCGAGTTTGGCAAAGAAGCGATAAAGACGCTTATCGAGCGATATACGCGCGAAGCGGGAGTGCGGAACTTGCGCAGAGTGATAGCCTCTATAATGCGCAAAGTCGCTACCAAAATCCTAACCCAACCAAACTACAAAAAAATACGCTTGACACCCAAACTTATCCCTGATTTTATTGATAAAATCGTGTATGAAATCGACCCTGCTAGCAAGGTAGCAAGGGTGGGAATCATAAATGGACTTGCTTGGACAAGCGTGGGTGGAGATGTGCTAAAAATCGAAGCAATCAAGCTAAAAGGCAAAGGAGGACTATCTCTCACAGGAAGTCTAGGAGATGTGATGAAAGAATCCGCCAAAATCGCGCATTCTGTGGTAAAAGTCCTGCTAGATGAAAATAAGCTAAAACCAAAAAGCAAAAAATCTGCCAAAGCCCAAAGCACAAAAGAATCCAAAAAAGAATCTAAAGATTCTAGTGGGGATATGCCTTTTTACTCAAACTTTGACATTCATCTGCATTTGCCAGAGGGCGCAGTGCCAAAGGACGGACCAAGTGCGGGAATCGCTATGGCGTGTGTAATCGCTTCTATACTTTGTGATAGGGCTATAAGTGGCGAGATAGCGATGACAGGAGAGCTGACACTTAGTGGAGATGTGCTAGCCATAGGCGGGCTAAAAGAAAAGCTAATCGCCGCTCACAAAGCAGGGATAAAGCGTGCGTTGATTCCCTCCAAAAACTACGAGCGGGATTTGAGCGACATACCAAAAGAAGTGCTAGATAGCCTGCAAATAATTCCTGTGAAAAATATAGATGAAGTCTTTGCGCAAGTGTTTGTGTAATTCTGCATCGCATTTTATATAAGTTTTTTGTGGCATTTGAAATATTTGGACAATGTTTGCCAAAATGCCTTAACCTTTACACCCCATAAAGCCAAGTAAAAATCAAAAGAAAATCTATTATTTCAAGGGGAGGCTATGCAGGTAAATTATCTCACAAAAATGCGCATAAAACGGCGCAAGTTTGCTAGGAAACTTCAGCAAGATTTTGGCAACACAAATCGCATTATAAACCTTGCGTGGGGGCTTGTGGTTCTTGGTGGGATTGTGGAGTGCTTTTGGGTAAGCGGGCTAAAGCACGCCGATAGCACGCTACTTTACGCGCTTACCGCGCTTGGCATTATTTTTTCATTTAGCGCGATGATTTTGGCTTGCAAGGTGCTAGAGGTGAGTATCGCTTATAGCGTGTTTGTCGGCATTGGCACGGCGGGCGTTGTGGCTGGCGAGATTTTTATCTTTGGCGAGCCTTTCTCCGCGATAAAGGTAAGCCTCATAGCCCTATTATTGTTTGCCGTCATCGCGCTTAAGTTTGTCAGCCAAAAAGAAGATGGCAAAGCCCAAGATGAAGCATTGGTAGAAAATCTCTCAAGTGATTTAGGGATAGATAATGCGCTAGATTCTGCACTGCAGGCTAAAAGAGGGTTGCAAAAGGTAGGTTTAAAATGTGCAGGGAATTTACACAAAAAGGATTCTTACAAGGAAGATTTTAAAAAGGAGGGGCAAAAATGAGCTGGACTTATCTTTTACTCGCTGGGCTAATGGAAATCTTTGGCGTGATTGCGATGAAGCGATACGCAATGAGTGGCAAAAATCTCTACATACTGCTAATCGCCGCACTTTTTGTGCTAAGCCTATCGCTACTCTCACTCTCTATGCGCGACATCGCTATGGGCGTGGCTTATGCGATATGGACGGGGATAGGAGCTGGCGGAGGCGTAGTGGTGGGAATTTTGTTTTTTAATGAAAGCAAAAGTTTTGACAAACTTTTGCTTATCGCCATTATCATCGCGTGTAGCGTGGGGTTGAAGTATATGTAGTTATATGTAGCGGATTTTGCGAGGGTTTGTTTATCCTTACTTTTAGCTAGATTTTGTGATTTTTTACCTAACTAGCGTTGTTTGCTTATGCGCGAACTGCTAGCTTACCTATTGCTTCAGGTGCGAAGTCATCGACATAAGCTCTCATTGCGCGTGAATACATTTCCACCAAGCGATTTGTTTCTATGAGTGCGGTCATTTCTTTTACGGCATTGACATTGCTTTTTTCGATATAGCCTTGCGCTAGCCCGATATTTGTGGTATTTATGATTCTATCTTCTAGTCGTTCTTTTGGGTATTTGTAGAGATTGTAGCCGACTTTTTTTAGGTATTTGGGATTGTCAAAACTTACGATTGCTAGAGCTCCTCCATCTGCGGCTATGCCTATTTCCTCTGTGGCTAGATTGCGAAAAGTTAGATTCCCATTTTTATCCGCTTCTAGCTGCATTCCCGCATTCATCATTATTCCCCCCATATCTTGCTCCTCCTCATCGCCTGCTTCATTTAGAGCAGCGCGAGGTAGCACCCTAAAGCCCTCTTTTGTGCTTAAAAACCCCTCACTATCTATCACAAAGCTCCCATCACGCGTATATCGTACGCCATCAGGGGTGCTTACCACAAAGTAGGCGTTTGGATTTTGTAGAGCGAAGTCTAGCGGATTTTGCGTTTCGGCAAACGCACCGATTTGAAATTCTGTGTATTCCTCACTGATATTTGGCACACGGTTTAGATTTCTGTTTTGGTATTGGGCTGCGGCTCGTGTGTGGTCCTTTATCGGTAGTGTATCTTGGGTTTCTTTATATAGTCGTAGATAGTCTCCGATTACGACATCATCGCGTTTGAAGCCATTGGTGTTGAGATTTGCGAGATTGTTTGAGATGACATCTAGGCGGTTTATCTGTGTTACCATACCGCCCGTATTTGCGTAGTATCCATTTATCATTTGTGTGTCCTTACATTTTTGACATTTTTGTGGATTTTCGCTCCATTTTTAGCCCATTGTTATGAATGTATGCAGATTTATTAAGTGGATTTGAAGCAATGAGTGTTCCGCTTTGTATTTTTGCTTTGCAGTGTATTTTTTTGGCTTAAGTTTTGCCATTTATGTCAAAAGTATAAAATCTAGTGCAAGCCTTGTGAGTATTGTTCTAGTCGTTTTAGCACGCGCTCATAGCCTACTTTAGAATTAGTATCACCATTTTTTTTGTAGATTTTGGGGGAGTAGTCGTTGTGTGTGGTGCTTGAGCTGATACTTGCAGGCACGATGTTATGAAGCACTACAAAGTGGCTAGATTTTGTTATGCGACTTTGTGAGGGCAAAAACTCCCCTTGAGAAAATCGCGATAACCATTGCTTTTGCAAACAAGTATTTTGCTCAAACCCACTTGCAAACTCGCCTGCCTCCTCCTCACTAGCAAAATCCAAAATCAAACTTTGATAAATCATCGTATCTTTGTCTTTGGGATTTTTTGCACCACCATAGATGAAGTTGCCTAGACTATATATGATTTTCTTGTCTTTATATTGCTCGATTCCTTGCAATACGTGGGGGTGATGGGCTACCACCATATCTGCGCCACTATCAAGCGTGAATCGCCCTAGCTGTTTTTGTGTGGCATTGGGATAATGCTCCCGCTCTTCGCCCCAATGAAATGTAAAAATCACAAAATCCGCACCTTGTGATTGTAGCTCGGCAATCTCTTTAGCGACTTGGGATTTTATCGCTAGATTCCACCCGCGATGTCCTGCTAGCCCTATTTTTATGCCATTTACTTCTACAATGCTTAAAATTCCCTCGCCAAAAGTGTGAAATCCAGCATTTATCAAATGCTCTTTTGTGTCTTGGAATCCTTGTGCTCCATAGTCGCGAGAATGGTTATTTGCTAGGTTTAGTGCTTCTATGCTTGCTTCGCGCAAAACTTGAGTGTAGCTTGAGCGTCCTTTGAAAGAAAAAGGCTTTTCAAAGGCGTTTTTTAGCTCCCTATCGCTTAGCACACCCTCCATATTGCCTATGGTTAAATCATCACTCCCTAGCACTTCGCGCACTCCATTGCTGAAGTAGGCAAAATCCCCCTTAACCTCGCTAAATTTTGCATTAAAAGTCTCTCCACTCGCACCTTTGTAATCACCTAGCACATTATCGCCTACAAAGCTAAGAAGTGCGGAAGTCTTGGGTGCTGGGGCGTTGCAAGTGGATTTGGCAGAATCTTTTGTGGAATCCCTTTTTAAGCCTAATTTTGAATCTGTTTGGGAATCTGCTTTAGTGGAATCTTTTTTGGTTTTTTTTGTTGTTTTGGCTGATTGGGTTGATTCTAGGGAATCTTGCTCGCTAGATTCTATAATGCTAGGTTTGATACTGCTATGACAGCCTGCTAGCCACAACGCCACAAAGCCACACAAAAAGGTGTAGAGTGTGCTTTGGAATCTACTTTTCATTTTTAGTTTATCACTTTGATGACAAAAATAGTTGAAAAGGCTAGTGCAATGGTGATTAGCACGGTTACTAAAAGTCCTATCATTTCATTTTCTCCAATTTGTCAAGTTCTTTTTTGAAACTAAACCCACACCAACATATCAAACCTACCAATATGCAAGATACAATTCCTATGGTGGCGTAATCTATCAGGTAAAGCTCGTTTCTATTGGCAAAAGTGTAGCCTCCCACGCCAAAAAGAGCGGTCATAAAGCCTAAAATCAGGCTTTTTAACAAATCAAGTTTTGTTTTCACTCTATCTTTTTTACTCATACCCAAAATTTTATCACAAGAAATGCAAGATTTCCTAAAGATTCACGCCATAAAAGTTTTTAAAAAGCATTGCAAGAAACCTGCCAAAAACTTAAATAGCCTACTATTTCACTATTTCTATTACACGCAAAAGGCTGATAGAATCAAACTGCACGCCCGTTGTCATATTTTTTATGGTGAGTGTTTGGGTGCTAAACTCGTTTTCACCGATGATTATGCAGTGCTCGTGTCCTTTGTTGTTTGCATAGCTAAGCGATTTTTGTAGCTTGGTGGCTTGTGGATAGACTTCGGTGTAGATTTTGCTTCGGCGCAAACTCTGCGCGATTTGGTGTGCGTAAGCGATAAATTCCTCCCTCATACATACGATTAGCACTTCTGCACTTGTGCCTTTGCCTCTAAGCACTCCTAGCTCCTCAAGTCCTGCTAGCAGTCTATCTAGCCCGATACTCGCACCCACGCCACTTATGCGCTCTCGCGAGAAGCTACGCGTGAGATTGTCATATCGCCCGCCAGAGCAGACACTACCGAGTGATTTTAGGCGATTTAGCGTGGTTTCATACACGATTCCTGTGTAGTATCCTAGTCCGCGTGCGATAGCAAAGCTCACACGACACGATGAAGTCGCCATCTGCACACTTGAGAGAATCCTAAAACAAGATTCTAGCTCATCTATGCCTTTTTTTAGCTCGGCATTCCATTCTTTTAGGTATGCCACAGAGGCAAAAAACTCATCTCTTTGCGTGATTTGCTTGATAGATATGAGTGAGATTATTTCATCTACTTTTTTACTATCAAGTTTTAGGGTGGATTGTAGTTCTTTGGCTAGATTTTCTTCCCCAATTTTGTCAAGTTTGTCTATCAAGCGCAAAAAACTTTCCAAATCCTTAGAATCCCTAATCCCAAAATGTTCTGCAATGCCATTTAGCACGCTTCTGTGATTTACCCAAATGGTAAATTCATCTAGCCCTAACGCACTAAGAGAGGCATAAATCACTTCGATAATCTCGGCATCACACCCGATACTATCGCTTCCTATGAAGTCAAAATCACATTGGGTAAATTCCCTATATCGTCCCTTTTGTGCTCTCTCTCCGCGAAACACATTGCCGATAGCAAACCGCTTAAAAGGCAAATCTAGCTCATTTCTATACTGCGTGATAAATCGCGCTAAAGGCACAGTCTGGTCAAATCGTAGCACTACATCTCGCCCGCCATTATCCACAAATCTATATAGCTCTTTTTGTATCTCATCGCTTCCTTGTCGTAGCAAAATCTCGGCATATTCCAAATGCGGTGTCTCAATAGGGGCAAATCCAAAACTTTCAAACACCGTTGTAAGCGAAGCGATTAGCTTTTCTTTTGCCATTGCTTCTTTTGGGAGATAGTCGCGAAACCCACTAAGTGTGCGTGGCGTGATAAGTGTGTTTTGATTTTGGGCTTTGGTTTGGGGGTTAGTAGAGTCTTTTTGGGTGGTTTGCTTGCTAGATTTTTGGCTAGATTCTTTGCTAGATTTTGGCATAGTGCGCTCCAAGTGCATAAATTTTGGCGTATTATAACAAAGTTGCTAAAATGCAACCAACAAAAACGCGCAATAAAACAACTAAAGGCACATAAAATGAAACGCGACACAACTACCAAAGCCCAAAATCTGCCACAATCCCCAAAAATCCTCATTCGCCTGCCAAATTGGCTAGGAGATGCGGTTATGAGCACTCCTGCGCTAGAGCTACTAAAATCACACTTTAGCAAGGCTAGATTTTGTCTAGTCGCACCAAGTGGGGTGCTAGAAGTCTTTAGAGGTGATGAGCGCGTAGAAGTCTTTATCCCTGATGATAGCAAAAAATCAAAATGCCGAGTGCTAGCCACAAAAGCCCTAGCAAATCGCGTGATAAGTGATTTTGGAGTGCCAGATATTGCCCTAACGCTTACAAATCATTTTTATAGCGCGTTGTTTTTAAGGTTTACTAAAGCGCGTTTTAGGGTGGGATATAAGCGCACTTTTGGCAGTGTGCTACTAAATAAAAGTGTGCCAAAGCTACGAAATATCCACCAAGTGCTAAGCTATGCAAATCTAGCTCGGTGCGTGATAGATTTGCTAGATTTTAGTGGATTTTGCGATATTAAAACACTAGAATCTATCACGCCAAATCTTAAGCTACATTTAGCCCAAGAAGCAAAAATCCCAAGCGAGTTTTTGGATATTTTTTGTGATAAAACTTGCGATAAAGACGCCACCAAGAAATCAAATCAAAAAATCATCGGGCTAAATCCAGCTGCAGCTTATGGAAGTGCTAAGCGGTGGTTGCCTAGCTATTTTGCAGAGGTTGCTAGCTATTTTGCACTGCGCGGGGAAGTGGTGGTGATTTTTGGCACGAAAGGGGATTATGAGCTAGGCGAGCAGATACGCACTCAAGCCCAAAATCTAGCCCAAGATATTGCCCAAAATGTTGCGCAAGATTTTGGATTAGATTTTGCCAAAAAATCAAATGCCAAAGAAAACATACAAGAAGAGAGTGTGCAAAAAAATATCTTAAATCTTTGTGGCAAGACAGATATTCAAGGGCTTATGAGGGCAATTAGCAAGCTAAGTGTGTTTATCACAAATGATAGCGGTCCTATGCACATCGCTTGTGCGCTAGGTGTGCCTACTATCGCGCTTTTTGGTCCTACAAAAAGTAGTGAGACAAATGGATTTCGCGCTAAATATTTTACTTTGTTGCAAAAGGAAGTGCCTTGCACTCCGTGCAAAAAGCGCGAATGCCCACTGCCAAAGGGCGAGGGACATCATAAGTGTATGGTGGATTTGCTTCCCTCTTTGGTAATAGATGAAGCAAATAAGATTTTAGAAAAATACGCCAAAACCTAAAAACGCGTTACAATGTGAAAATGCAAATTTTGTAAAAAATCAAAACGCAAGTTTTTTAAGCAAAAAGCAAAACTTAAGGAGGCAATATGATAGTGGATTTTGGATTTTCAAGCGCACTTGCAAACTATCGACTGCTAAGCAATACTATTACTCCTCGTCCTATTGCGTGGGTGTCTAGCATAAATTCAAATGGCGTGGTAAATCTAGCACCTTTTAGCTTTTTTGGCGTGGTGAATTCTACACCACCGATATTTTCGCTATGCTTCTCGCTAAAGAGTGATGGCACTCCCAAAGATACTTTGCAAAATCTGCGTGATACAAAGCGTGTGAGCGTATCGCTTGTAATGGTTGATTGGCTAGAAAAAGTCGAGCAAAGTGCTAGTGAGATAGAGCCAAATAGGAGTGAGGCTAGCGCGTTTGGCATAGAGCTAGAGAGTGTAGATTGTGCCTATCCACCTTTGCCAAAGGGCGTGAAAGTGGCTTATTTTTGCGATTTAAGAGAGATTTTGAATCTAAGTGTGGCAAACACCACCGCGCTCATAGAGGCAAAAAAATGCTTTGTAGATGATGAGATTTATAAAGATGACTTGCGCTTTTTGCCACCTCATTTAGGCAGGGTGGGCAAATACTACTTGCAAGCAAAAGAAGTCATCGACCCTAAAATCAAAGAGTGATAGAATCTAGCAATTTCGCAGTTGCGCGTATTCGCGTGGGATAAAAAACTCGCTTGCTTTTATCGCTTTGTCATATTTGCTATGCCTTTCTCCAAGTGCGAAAAGCACATCTAAAGCTAGAATCTGCTTTTTGCTAAGGCTTATGGATTCTGCATTTGCATAGAGATTTAGATATGTATCTAGTTGCGTGGCATTTACGCGTATTAGGTTACGATTTAGTAGCATAGATGATAGTAGGGGTTTATTATCTGTGGCGACTTGCACGGCTTTTGTGAGGGTGGATTCTATCTCTATGGCGCGATTTAGTGGGATAGAGCGGCGCAGTGCCATTCCTCCTAGTGGCAGTGGCAGGCATTCATCTTTGCCTAAAATCTCTCCTACTTCATCGCTAAAAGATTCTTTTGCTACCTCGTTTGATAGCTCGCGCCAAATCTCCCATATCTCGCGCTCTACTTCTAGCTCTTCGCTAAAATCTAAAATCGATTCGTGGATTAGCACTCCTGCATCGACTTCGCCATTTAGCACGGAAGATTCGATTTCTAAGAAGTTTTTATACACCACTCGTGCCTGTGGATAAGCGATAGAAAAAAGTAGCGCGTTTGTGGTGTATTTGCCACTTAGGGCGACTTTGAAATTTGGCTTTAGCTTTGCTCCTTTGCGCTTGATTAGCTTTGGACCGTAGCCATTACCAAAGCTAACTGCTGTGCGAAGCAGTGCGTAGGATTCTCTTACAAACGGATATAGCGCGAAAGAAATCGCACTTACATCATAGACTTCCTCCAAAGTGGCGCGGTTTAGCGTCTCAATATCAAGGGCGACACTCTCAAATCCCAAAGAGCAATCCACCCACCCAAACTTTATCGCATAATACATAAAAATATCATCAGCATCGGGACTATGCGCGATTTTTATCATTTTTTCTCCTTAAATAAAAGCCTTAGATTTTGCTACTCTAGCGTGATTGGGGGCGTGATTTTGGCGTATAATGATTTGTGGATTCTAGCATAAGTTTGTGTATGAATCTTTAAGTAGTTTTTGCACAAACTCATATTGTGTTTGCACATTTTATTTAGAAATTTTAGCTAGGATTTTACGCATAAAGGTTGCAAATCGCTAAAACACAATACGAGTTTAGATAAGAGTTTAGCTTTTTGCACAATCAAAATTTAAGGAGTTTTCAAATGGCAACAAAATCTTTTCTCTTTACTTCCGAATCCGTTACAGAGGGACACCCCGATAAAATGGCTGACCAAATCAGCGATGCGGTGCTAGACTACATAATCGCGCGTGATAAAAAGGCGCGTGTGGCGTGTGAGACACTGCTTAGCAATGGCTTTTGCGTCATCGCAGGGGAGCTAAAAACGAGCATTTACGCGCCTATGCAGGACATTGCGCGTGAGGTGGTGCAAGACATTGGCTACACAGACGCGCTCTATGGCTTTGACTACAAATCCTGCGCGGTGCTAAATGGCATAGGTGAGCAAAGCCCTGACATAAATCAAGGCGTGGATAGGGAGGATGGCGAGATAGGTGCGGGAGACCAAGGGCTTATGTTTGGCTATGCGTGCCGTGAGACGCCTAGCCTTATGCCACTGCCTATTTGGCTCTCTCATCGCTTGACAGAGGGCTTAGCGGCAAAGCGCAAAGACGGCACACTGCCATTTTTACGCCCCGATGGTAAATCTCAAGTAACCGTGCGCTATGAAAATGGTGTGCCAAAGAGCATTGATACGATTGTGATTTCCACACAGCACAGCCCAGAAACGGCGCAAAATCATCTAAAAGACGCCGTGATAGAGGAAATCGTCCAAAAAGTCCTGCCAAAGGAATATCTAAATGATAATATCCGCTACTTTGTCAATCCCACAGGCAAGTTTGTCATCGGCGGACCGCAAGGGGATGCGGGGCTTACAGGGCGCAAAATCATTGTGGATACTTACGGCGGGAGCTGTCCGCACGGCGGAGGCGCATTTAGCGGGAAAGACCCTAGCAAAGTCGATAGAAGCGCGGCGTATGCGGCACGATATGTCGCTAAAAATCTAGTCGCTAGTGGCGTGTGCGACAAAGCGGTGGTGCAACTAGCTTACGCAATCGGCGTGGTAGAGCCTGTGTCAATTTTAGTCGATACGCAAGGCACGGGTAAAGTAGAAGATTCCACTCTCACAGAATGTGTAAAAAAGGTATTTCGCCTAACGCCAAAGGGAATCATTGAATCGCTTGACTTGCTCCGCCCCATTTATCGCAAAACTGCAGCGTATGGGCACTTTGGACGCGAATTGCCTGAATTTAGCTGGGAAAAAACCGACAAAGTCGAAGCAATAAAGGATTTTTGCAAAGTCAAGTAGGCAATAAGGCTTGCGATGAAAAAATGGTATAACGAGGAATACGAGTTTGAAATCGAAGTGGTGGGATTCCTGCGGGGCGAGGAAACGCAAGGGTATTGCAGGAATGGCGAGGAGATTGGCGATAAGTATAAATGCTCGTATGGTTGCCCTGTAAATGAGGAGGGGCAGGGCATTTGCTCTAAGACAATGATGATAATGTTCCCTGCTATGGAGGCGGTGCGAAGTGGCGGGGACTTGGAAAATATCGGTGGGGAAAGCAAGTATAGCAAGGTTATCGTTTGCCCTGATGGTTGCGTGATTTTCAAGCTCACAGCGACTAAAACGGGCAATGAAAACTTTTTCAAAGGCGGATTTGTAGCGAACTAATCCATAAAAAATTAAAGGAGCGTTAATATGAAACTACTCAAACCGATAGAAATATTCTTTCGCAATTTGCGCGATAGCTTTCGGTATTCACTGAAAGATTTACATAGAAATGCTAAGTCACGATTAGATGATGATTTGCTATTAGAGCATATTTTATATGCGATTCCAAATAGTGGCATAAAACGTCCCACGATTTTAAACGCTGATGAAACGAGAAATGAGATTTTTACCACGAATAAAAATATTGCACGATTTGGCGATGGAGAGATAATGGTGATGAATGGCGATGACATAGGATTCCAAAAAGCAGATAAAACGCTTACAATGCGACTAAGGGAGATTTTTACTAATCCACATTCAAACCTAATGATTGGCATAAATCGCAGATATTATTATCCAAATCCAATGGCTGAAATCATAGAGCAAACAAATGAAGTTTGTAAAAATTTTGAACTTTATGCTGTGCCAAAAATGCGCCAAATACTTACAAAATACATAAATTATGACATTAAATATTGTGAAGCTAGCACGGGTAAAATGGTGGGGGGGGGGGGGGGAAAACTTCCAAATGTGGCGTGATTTTTTCCAAGATAAAAAGCTTGTTTTAGTGGGTTGCAAAGAGGCTTTTGATAGCTATAAGTTTAATATTTTTGATACCGCAAAAGAGCTTAAATATGAATTTGTCCCAAACAAACATTGCTTTAGTGAGTATGATAATATTTTGGCGCGATTAAAAGGCTATGATAAAGATTTTATTCACATTTTAATGTGCGGACCAACGGCAAATGTTTTGGTGGCAGATTTGACAGAGATTGGCTTTCGTGCATTAGATTTAGGACATTTAGCAAAAAACTATGATTGGCAAAAAAAGGGCATAGATATAAATGCAAATGTTGTGAAATTTACTTTACCTGACTGAATAAAGCGTAAAATCTAGATTCTAATCAAAGTGAAATGTATATCGTGCCAAGATGCTGTATTCTTGCCCAAAAGTTACTTTATATGTGGTTGTCCCTGTATTTTCGCTCATTAGCTCCACAGGTAAAAATGGCACTTGTAGCGCGATTTCGATTCCGTGATTTGTGGCGATATTTGTGCGAAGCCCCACATTTAGAGCGACATCAAGGGCTGTGTCTATGAATTTTACTCCCAATTTTTCCGCTCTATTTTTTGATTCTTCAATATCCTTGCCCGTTATCTTTGTCGCACCGATTCTAGTTCCTGCAAATGCACCAAATTCAAGCGATTCATTAGAAATAAAGTTGGCTAAAAAATCCATATTTACACCGAAATTTACAAAAATCGCTTTTAATGCTTTGTCCTCGCCATTAAGTTTGTTCATATTGTGGTGCAAATCCAAGTTTGCATAAAATCTAAGCCCCAAATACTCATTAAAAAATTTCTTATACCCAATCACAAAACCATAACTTAAGCCACTACGAGATTGTTTGACTTTATCAATGCCAAAAGCAGTGCCACTGCCACCGATTCCGACTCCTATGAATGCACTACTATCTTCGGCAAATGTGATATTTGCACCAAGCAAAAACAATGCTAAAGCGATTTTAGGGAGTTTGTGAGATTTTGTGAGATGTTTGTAAAAAGTATGCCAAGCTAGCCTAACTTGTGAATTTAATTTGCTATTGCCCCCCCCCCCTGTGAGAAAAATTTTGCCACATTTTTGTATCCTTTGAATGTAAGTGCTATGTATTTCGCACAAAACGCACGAATCTATAAGGCGAGATTGAAAGTGGGATTGTAGCATATCTTTTTGGTGTTTTGTTGCCAAAAAGATATGCTTTTTATTTACTCCCCATATCCGTAATTTTCTGCCACAAAGTCTATATCCTTATCGCCTCTGCCGCTTAGATTTACCAAAATCTTTTTGCCTTTTAGCTTTGGTGCGATTTTTAGCGCGTAGGCTAGTGCGTGGCTAGATTCAATTGCGGGGATTATGCCCTCGTTACGACTTAGCGTGAAAAACGCTTCTATCGCTTCCTTGTCGCTTATGGTTTCTACTTTTGTGCGCCCGATTTCGTGCAAGTAGGCGTGCTCTGGTCCCACGCTTTGGTAGTCTAAGCCACTTGCTACGCTATGCACGGGTGCGGGTTCGCCCTTTGCGTCTTTTAGCATTATGGAGTTAAAGCCGTGCATTACGCCCTCACTTCCATAACTCAAACTTGCGGCGTGCTCGCCAAGTTTTGCATTGTGTTGCGCGCCCTTGCCAAGTGGCTCTACGCCTATAAGCTCGATAAACTCATCATCGATAAATCCGCTAAAAATCCCCATAGCATTGCTTCCACCGCCCACACACGCAGTTACAATATCTGGCAACTCGCCTGTCATCTCTAGGAATTGCTCCCTTGCCTCAAAGCCCACAACCGCTTGAAAATCGCGCACGATTTTGGGGAATGGGTGCGGTCCTACCACGCTGCCTATGGCATACATAGAGTTTATCGGGTCAGCCAAATACGCTTCAAAAGCCGCATCTACCGCTTCTTTTAGCGTTTTCGCACCCGCACTCACAGGCACGACTTTCGCACCCAAAATCTTCATACGCACGACATTTGGATGCTCCTTTGCTATATCCACCTCGCCCATATAAATCTCGCACTCCATTCCAAAATACGCCGCCGCAGTGGCTAACGCCACGCCGTGCTGTCCTGCGCCCGTCTCGGCGATGAGCTTTTTTTTGCCCATAAATTTTGCCAAAAGTCCCTCGCCCATACAATGATTGAGCTTGTGTGCCCCTGTGTGGTTTAAATCCTCGCGCTTGAGGTAAATCCCCGCTCCGCCGAGTTTGCGCGTGAGATTGTGCGCAAAATATATGGGTGTGGGACGCCCTTGAAAGGTTTTGCGAATCTTACGCAGCTCCGCGATAAAGTCGCTATTTTGCGCGATTAGATGATATGCTTCATCGATTTGCTTCATCTGCGTTGCTATCGCCTCTGGGACAAACGCCCCGCCAAATTTGCCAAAAAATCCCTCGCTATTAGGGAATGCCTTAAGATAAGGCTTTGTAGTGTTGTTTTTCATTTTTTATCCTTTGTTTGTTAGTTTGCTTAAATCTTGCTCTAAGAATCTAGATTTGTGCGGTTTTACAGATTCTATCGCATTTGCGTGATAAGTGCGCTAAAAATACGCTCTAGATTCTAGAAAGCCCAAATGTGATTAGATGAAATGTGTATATTAGATTTGCGGTGCGGGAGCGCACCACCACGCGAAAGTAGCATTTTTGCTAGAAAAAGAAATAGCAGAGAAAGAAATAACATTGCAGAAAAAAGAAGTAGAGTTGTGGAAAAAATAAGTGGTATTGCAGGGAAAAATAGCATTAGGATTTTGCGCTAGGCTTTGCGCTCGCTTTGTGCAATCACAATGCGAGCGATAAAAACTTACAACACTTAAGTAAAAAAATCTCGCTAAATGTGTGATATACACCATTTTGATTTTGCCCCTTTGATAGATTCGCGCTTCACAAATTAAGTTTCACAAATAGTTTAATTAAGAATTAAAAATCCAAATTGTAGCACAAAAATGCAAAAAGGATTGTATTTGTTTGTAAGTGGTGGATTTGCTTGATTTAAGCCGTTGTGATAGATTTGCAAAATCACCTATGCAAAATTTATCCTAAATGGCGCACCAAAAAATAGCAAAATAATCAAGCACACACATTATGCTTTGACACATTTATAAAATCTAGATTTTATCCTCTTTATAAGCTATAATTCCACTTAAAAAATAGTGAAATACTCAAGCGCACACAAACTAAAAAATCCCAAAAAGCACAAAATCTAAGCCAACACCATAAACGCTAAACACTTAAAATGCCGACACCTGACTACTTAAAAATCTAGGAGCACTTATGAATATCCACATTAAGCATACTGATACCGAGCTGATACATAGGCTTTGCAAGGTTTCTTCCTCTCTTTTTCAAAGCGGGCTTTTTGGGATTTTTTATGGCAGTATTTCTGCAAGGCTTAGCAAAGAAAATTTCCTCATCAATCGCAAAGATGCCCTGCTAGATTCTATGGATTTGGATTCGTTTATGCTACTTCACGACAAAGAGGACTACCGCTGGAAAGAAGCAAGCCTTGATAGCTATATTCACGCAAGCATTTATCGCAATTTTTTAGACGCGCAGTTTGTGATTTGTGCGTATACTCCGTTTGCTAGTGCTTACTCGCTAAAGCGCACTAGCCTTATCCCAAATGACTATTTGGGCTACAAAGTGCTAGGCAAGCAATGCCCGATTTTGGATAGCAAAGACTATGACACCCTCTATGAGCGCGTGGATACGGATATTGTGCGGTATTTTAAAACCCACAAAAGCAATTTTGTCATCATAAAGGGATTTGGGATTTATGCCTACGGACGAGATTTAAACGCTGTGGTGAAGCTCATAGCCACAGCAGAGCATAGCTGCAAAATCTCACTATTTAGTGAATCCATAAACGAGCTATACACTGATGAATCTCAATTTGAAGTCTAGCCAAGTCTAGCACCTTGCCAAATCTGCAAAATCCACCAAGCAAAATCAACCAAAAATTTATTTAAGCAGATTTTTATCAAACCAAAATCAACAAGCCTTTTTAGCCACCTTTTTTTCGCACATCTTTTTGGCACTTTGTCAAAAAACGGGGCATATTTTGGGGTATATGTGCTATAATCGCTAATTTTCTTTGCAAAAAAAATCAAATCATAATCATCATTTAAGGGGAATTATAATGACTAGCCCAAAACCAATACCACTTGAGGAACAAATCATACTTCAGGGGAGTTCTACCGATAGATTTTCACGCTCCAAAATCCTTTTTGGCGAGTATTACCAAAAAATCGCAAATGCCCGCGTGCTGATACTTGGCACGGGCGGTGTAGGGGGATTTGTCCTAGACGCGCTATATCGCACGGGCATTAGCCATATCACTATTGTGGATAAAGACTGCTTTGAGGTAAGCAACCAAAATCGTCAAATCGGCTCGGAGCGCATAGGCGAGCCAAAAGTGCGCGTCCTAGAGCAACTATATGAGGGAGTCAAAGGCATAGAAGCCACGCTAGATGAGGAGCTAATCGAAGTGCTAGGGCTAAATAAGCCAATCATAGATTTTGACTATGTTGTCGATGCGATTGATGATATAGACGCAAAAGTCCTAGTCGCACAAGCGTGCAAAAACCTCCCCTACGGACGACACATATCCTCTATGGGCAGTGGCAAAAAGATAAACCCTCTTAATATCCGCGTGGGCAATATTTGGATTACTCACGGGGATAAGTTCGCGAGGAAATTCCGCGCGTATCTAAAAAAAGCTGGCTTTGATGGGAATTTCAAAGTAGTATTTAGCTCGGAGAGGGCGCACTGCTCTTTGCTAGGGAGCTTTGAAGCGGTTACAGCGAGCTTTGGGCTACAAATCGCAAGTGAGATTATACAAGACATCATCATAAGGGAGAATCGATGTTTGCCACAGCAACAACCACAGCTAGAAATATAGACAATATGAGCGATTTTATGAATGATTTTGCTTATGCAAATGCGCTTCCAAGCATATTTACAAATGCCTTTGTAAGCACATTTCCATTTAGCGCGAAATCTGGCTTTGATGATGAGGAAGAGGGCGAGTGGAGCGATGATGAGGAGCAGTGGGAAGATGATGAGTTTGATGAGTCTGGCTTTGAGCAATATGATGATGATGACTATCAAAACCCCGATAGTGAATACGAGGAATAGCCCACAATGTCCGCGCAAAAAGTAAAAATCACAGCGATTCAGCATAGCTACAAAGGCAGCTTTCGCGCTACGCAGGATTTCATCGCCAAAGAGATTAGACAAGCCACAAAAAACGATAGCGTAGAAAATAGCGCAAAAAACGACACAGATAAAAGTGCCAAAATTCCTCACATTGTCGCCCTGCAAGAATTGCACTCAAATCTTTACTTTTGCCAAAGTGAAAATGTAGATACTTTTGACTTGGCAGAATCTTTTGATGATGAGGTTGCCTTTTTTTCCTCACTTGCAAAAGAATGTGGTGTGGTAATCATTACTTCGCTTTTTGAGAAGCGGGCAAAAGGGCTATATCACAATACCGCCGTAGTTTTTGAAAAAGACGGGCAAATCGCAGGAAAATATCGCAAGATGCACATACCTGATGACCCTAGTTTCTATGAGAAGTTTTACTTCACGCAGGGGGATTTGGGCTTTGAGCCTATTGATACGAGTGCGGGTAGGCTAGGTGTGCTAGTGTGCTGGGACCAGTGGTATCCAGAGGCGGCGCGGATTATGGCTTTGAGAGGGGCTGATATGCTTTTTTATCCCACTGCGATTGGGTTTACACCAAGTGATGATAGTGAGGAAAAATCCCGTCAGCTGGATGCGTGGCGCACGATACAGAGAGCGCACAGCATTGCAAATGCCCTCCCTACTATCGCTATAAACCGCGTGGGCTTTGAGCCTGATAGTAGCGGAGTGGGCGAGGGGATAGAGTTTTGGGGACATAGTTTTATCAGCGGTGCGCAAGGCGAGATTTTGGCTCATCTTAGCGACAAAGAGGGGATTTTGGAATGTGAGGTGGATTTGTCCCGCACCCAAGATGTCCGCAGAATCTGGCCATTTTTGCGCGATAGACGAATCGATGCTTACAAGCCGATTTTGAAGCGATTTTGTCGCTAGATTTTGTGCATAGATTTTGACAAACTAAAGCACAAAATCTCAAAATCCTAAAATCAACTCCAAATTTTTACGCTTTTTTACAAAATCCTTAAGGTATTTTTATGACACTTTTTGGCATTTTTGCAATATTTAAGCAGCACTCTTGCGACAATGCCGTTTATAAACCTTTGCATATTTCTATCAAAGCAAACAATATACGCCATTGCACACACCAAGCGCGTTTTTGCTAGATTTGAAATATTCACTAAAAACATACATTTTATGATATAATCTCGCTTTTATCCTTAGAGACTATTTGGACATATTTGTCATACAAATTGCTTGTTTGCTTTTATGGATTTTATTTAAGCCAAGATTCCCCAAGCAAAATCTAGGCAAAATCTAAAAAGCAAAATTTGAAGCAGGGATTAAAAGAAGTCTTGCCATAGCACACAAAGTGCTTACACATTTTTACAAAAGGAATGTCAAATGAAAATTAAAGCCTTGCTAAAAACTTCGCTAGATTTTTTCCACAGTTGCGCGAAATCGTTTGTAAGAGAATTGTTTGCAAAAAAATCATTTGCACGAAAATCATCTATAAGATTTTTGCTACCACCACCACTTACGAATGCCCCAGCGAGTTTGGCGCGATTTTGCAAGCTAGTGCTTCACAAGAGTATTGCGAAGTCTTGCGCTCCCTTTGTCGCACTACTTTGTATCAGCTCTTTGCTTTCATTTGCCAATGCGTATAACTATATTGCTGCGGCTTCTGTGGCAGGTGGAGGCAAGCTAGTCGCAAATGGTGTGGATATAGGGTGGCTAAATTTTACTAGAGGTGTGCCACTAAGTGTGTCTTTTGGTGGACAAAACAGGATACGAACGCTAAGCGTAGATA
This sequence comes from Helicobacter sp. MIT 01-3238, assembly GCF_003364135.1. Classification (NCBI taxonomy): domain Bacteria; kingdom Pseudomonadati; phylum Campylobacterota; class Epsilonproteobacteria; order Campylobacterales; family Helicobacteraceae; genus Helicobacter; species Helicobacter sp. MIT 01-3238. Next base: position 1,622 of record NZ_NXLN01000026.1, on the reverse strand, counting down.
CAAACAACACCATAGATATTATGCTTGTGGGACTCAATGGCAATCATCTTATAATCGATGATTTTGAGGGTGTAGGACGAGCAAATATTATCACAACTATACCCGAACTTGTGCTCATACAGGGTGATGTGGCTAAAGACAAAATCACAATCAACGGAAAGAGTGTGATAGGTTTAAAATCTATCATCACAGCACAAGAACAAACAATCATAAACAAAGCCTATACGGGTGCGGGTGCTTATCTTATGAATACAGATACCCTAAAGATAAATGAAGTCGTTGGCGGAGTAAAAAATGAAGTCTATCAAGACCAAACTACTTTTGACATCAATACAGGTGGCAGGGAAAATGCAAATATAGAGATTGGCAAGGGGGCAGAATATGTCCGCGTATGTGTGTCTAAGGATAATTGCAAGCCTTATGCCGAGTGGAAAGCCAAGCAAAATATAGAGGGTAAAAACAACTCCCCTGTAAATGATTCTAGCTCCAGCATACAGGGTAGTGCACAAAATGGCACGCAAAACGCACAATCAAATACAAACACCCTACTAAACCCAAGAAAATCTTATGAAAATCTATCCAATATCGCTGATAACAACACTATGCTTATCTACAATATGCTTTCAAACTATGAGGGAACATATCTAGCCTATGACTATGGACTAGCAAACACTATTAGCGTAGGTGCGTTTCAAAACGGATTTTTCGCTCGCTACTATACAAAAAACAAATGGGCTTCAAGTGGCAATGACCACGGATATGACATAGGTATAAAGTTTCGTAGCAAATGGACTAAGGCAAATCTATATTATAGCCACTACTACCAAGACTCCCTCGTGGCTACGCTTGGGCTAAAGAGAGAATTTAGCTTTAATCTTAGTGATTCCTTTGGCTTTGTGCTTACTCCCTCTATAAACGCAAACTATGCTATGACGCTAAAAAAAGACTATATCCCTACAAATCATCTAGGATTTTTCACAGCCCAGTTACAAGCGGGGGTTCGCCTATGGCGCACCACACTGCTAGCAAAAGCAGGTGCAGGCAAAGCATACAATTCACTAAAAACGATTTCCCTTGATAATGGTGCTTTGAGCTATGAGCCGACTTTTATCAACAATGTCTACACGCTAGGTGTAGGGATAAATCAGCGACTTTTTGGCGGGCTTCATATCGCAGCAGAAGCGGGATATGTGTATTTAGACAAGCAGTTTTGGGAAAGCGGACAGCTAAAGTCTGGTGTGTTTAGGGCAAATGCGATGATTATCTACAAATTTAGAAGCAATAGGTTTGATAATATGATGGGCTACTATGATGAGGAGGGCATATATAGAGAGTCTGCCAAAAGAGATAGATACGGCAGGACTATGCGAAAGTCTAGTGCTAGAAGCACAAGAGAGGCAAGGACAGATAGAAGTCATCTGCGTCCAGAGCGCGTAAGTGCTAGCTACTAGAGCAAAAGCACTAAAGAATTAGTGCGTAAGTCTATCTAGCAAAACTAGATAAGACTTTAAGAAATAGTCAAAAAGTCTAAAACGGATAAAAAATGATACGGATAGCCTATGCCTACTCGCACGACACTGTGCGGGGGGGGGGGGGGTAATATCTCAACACAAATCGTATCT
>NZ_NXLN01000025.1:0-34803 GCF_003364135.1 Helicobacter sp. MIT 01-3238 | reverse complement strand
CAAGCACAAACACAAAAAAATATCACGCAATTTTGTGTATTTCCCAAACAAAAACCCAAAACATAGTGGCTGCACAAACAGCAGAAAATATGTGGTTTGGTATATCATTGTCCCTAATGTCGCGCTAGATAAAAACATTTTATTGCCTTTATTTGTTTGGATTAGCAAATTACTTTTAAGTTTTGCAACTTCAAAACCTTATTAAAAATTGATAAAGAATGTCAATTTTTATTTTTAAGTAGTAAATTAATTCTAACAGATTTTGGCAACCTTGTCAAACAAAATGACTATTTTTTTTTTTTTTTTGTAATTTTTGCTAAATGACTTTTTCAAAAATTCTTGCAATGTCAAACTCAAACACAATGTACCAAAGCAGTAAAATCTAGTTTTTGCTTAATTTTTATGATTTTGCATAGATTTAGCTTGTTTTTGCCTTGCTTTTGCTACAATCTAAAAATGTTTTTTTGCTTGCAATTTTTTAGCACGATTTTGGCATACCACACAGCACAGCCAAAAATGCCTTTTTAAATTCTACCTAACCCTAAGGAGCATATATGCAGCCCACTTACTCACGCAAAATACAACACCTCCAAGAATCCGCCACTATCGCTATTTCTACACTTGCAAGGGAGCTAAAATCTCAAGGCAGAGATATTCTTAGCTTTTCTGCGGGTGAGCCAGACTTTGACACACCTCAAGCGATAAAAGATGAGGCAAAAAAGGCACTTGATAGTGGATTTACCAAATACACTGCCGTAGCAGGAATCCCCGAACTAAAGCAAGCTATCGCTGATAAGCTAAAGCGCGATAATGGGCTAGAATACAGCCCAAAAGAGATTTTAGTAAGCAATGGTGCTAAGCAATCGCTATTTAATGTATTTCAAGCCATAGTCGATGATGGCGATGAGGTAATTATCCCCGCTCCTTATTGGGTTACTTACCCCGAGATTGTCGAATATAGCGGTGGAAAAAGCGTCATTGTAGATACGGATTTTGCAAGTGGGTTTAAGCTAGCCCCTACTATGCTACAAAAGCATATCACACCCAAGACAAAAGCTATCGTGCTTACTACGCCATCAAACCCCACAGGTATGGTGTATTCACGCGCCGAGCTAGAAGCGATAGCTTCGGTGCTAAAAGACACAAATATTTGGATAATCGCTGATGAAATCTATGAAAAACTTGTCTATGATGGGAAGTTTTGCTCGGTGGGCTCACTAGATTCTGCAAGCCTAGAGCGCACGATTACGATAAATGGACTTAGCAAATCCGTAGCGATGACAGGCTGGCGTATGGGCTATCTAGCCTGTAAGGATACACGCCTAGTCAAAATGATGGATAATCTACAAAGTCAATGCACCTCAAATATCAACTCTATCACCCAAAAAGCCGCCATAGTCGCGCTAAATGGTTTAGTAGACGCACAGATAGAATCTATGCGAGTAGCTTTTAAAAACCGCCGTGATATAGCCTGTGATAGCATAGGCAAAATCCCCCAGCTAAAAGTGCTAAAGCCACAAGGCTCGTTTTATCTATTTATCGACATAAATGGCGTAAGCGACACAAAGCCAAGCCTAAAATCCAAATCATCTAGCGCGGAATCCAAAGTAGATTCTATGGAGTTTTGCAAGCAGTTGCTAGAATCTCAAGGTGTAGCACTTGTCCCGGGAAGTGCCTTTGGTGCGGAAGGGTTTGTGCGAATGAGCTTTGCTTGCAATGAGGAGCAAATCATAGAGGGAATCAAGCGTATACAACGCTTTATCAATGAGTAGTCAATATGCTTTCAAATCATCATTTGCTTGATTTGTTTTATAGCGTAGATTCTAGGAGTTTTGCATTTTGGAGTGGAGGGATAAAAATTTAGATTTTAGGGTTCTTACTCAAAAATGGTGGTTGTAATGTTACACAAAGGAATGTAGCACAAAAAGAGGAGGGTAGGGGGGAGCATTGCTTGCATAACCTAATCATATCTATCGCAGTTTTTGGTATTTTAGATTTTGTGCGATTTTGCTCAAAAACAAATAGATTTTGCATAGAATCGCTAGTGTGGGGTTTGGGTGTAATTAGATTTTATAGTTTGCAAAATAGATTTTATTTAAGTTTTTTTTAGCAAGTTTTTAGAAGTAGAGATTTTTGCTAGTTTTGTAAGATTTTGAAGTAAAGGCTAGGATTATCTCCTAGCCTTTATTAAGAGGTGCTAAGGCATTTTTAGGATTGATTACATCATTCCCATTCCACCCATACCTCCCATTCCGCCCATATCAGGCATTGCAGGGGCTGGCTTGTCCTCTTTTATTTCGTTGATTGTCGCTTCTGTGGTAAGCATTAAGCTTGAGACAGATACGGCGTTTTGAAGCGCGATTCTCTCAACCTTTAGCGGATCTATAATACCTGCTTTAAACATATTGCCGTATTTTCCACTACTTGCATCAAACCCATAGCCATCTTCTTTTGTTTCTTCGATTTTATTTACCACCACACCCGCGTCAAATCCAGCATTTAGGGCGATTTGTGCTAGAGGTGCTTTGATAGCTCGCTTGATGATTTCATAGCCGATGAGCTCATCGCCTGTGAGTTTTAGGTTTACTTTTTGAGAGGCTTGGATAAGTGCTACGCCACCACCTGCGACTATGCCCTCTTCTACGGCTGCTTTTGTCGCTGATAGCGCGTCATCTACTCTATCTTTTTTCTCTTTCATTTCTACTTCGCTTGCAGCACCGACTTTGATAACCGCTACGCCACCGCTAAGTTTTGCTAGTCTTTCTTGCAATTTTTCTCTGTCATAGTCGCTTGTAGTGTCTGCGATTTGAGTTTTGATTTGAGCTACGCGAGATTTTACTTCTGCGGCTTTGCCTTTACCATCGACTATGGTTGTATTGTCTTTATCTACAACGATTCTAGCAGCTTGCCCCAAATCCGCGATTTCTGCACTTTCTAGATTTTTGCCTAGCTCCTCGCTTATGACTTGTCCGCCTGTGAGTATAGCTATGTCTTTTAGCATTTCTTTGCGTCTATCGCCAAAGCCCGGAGCTTTTACCGCCGCGACATTTAGCACACCTCGAAGTTTGTTTACCACAAGTGTAGTTAGAGCTTCACCCTCTATATCTTCTGCAATGATAAGTAGTGGTTTGCCACTTTTCATTGTGGATTCTAGCAGTGGGAGAATATCTTTCATAGAAGAGATTTTTTTATCTGTAAGCAAGATATATGGATTTTCTAGTTGGATATTCATTTTATCTGCATTTGTAACGAAATAAGGGCTTAGGTAGCCTCTATCAAACTGCATTCCCTCTACTACGGTAAGTTCATCGTTGATTCCCTTTGCTTCCTCTACGGTAATTACGCCGTCTTTGCCGACTTTTTCCATAGCTTCTGCGATGAGGTTGCCGATAGTTTCATCAGAGTTTGCCGAGATAGTTGCTACTTGTGCGATTTCGCCTTTGCCACCGACTTTTTTGCTACCTTTTTTTAGCTCTTCAGTGATAGCTTGAGCTGCTTTGTCCATACCGCGCTTTACTTCGATAGGATTTGCACCTGCTGTGATATTGCGCAAGCCCTCTTTAAAAATGCTATATGCAAGCACGGTAGCAGTAGTTGTGCCATCTCCTGCCGCATCAGCTGTTTTGCTAGCGACTTCCTTGACAAGCTGTGCACCCATATTCATTATAGGGTCTGCTAGCTCGACTTCTTTTGCCACAGTTACGCCGTCTTTTGTTATTGTGGGTGCACCATAGGATTTTTGGATAAGCACATTTCGTCCTCGTGGACCCATTGTTACTTTGACAGCGTCATTTAGTTGCTTCACACCTTCGTATAGTTTGTTTCTAGCATTATCGCTAAATTTAATTTCTTTTGCCATTTGTTGCTCCTTATTTTAGATTTTACTTAGGCTAGGACGCCTAGAATGTCTTTGGATTCTAGGACGATATATTCGACATTATCTAGCTTGATTTCGCTACCAGAGTATTTGCCAAACACGATTGTATCGCCCTCTTTTAGTGTTTTTTCTTCAGCGACTTTCGCGCTTATAGCTTTGACTTTGCCCATAAGCGGTTTTTCTTTTGCGTTATCAGGTATGATGATACCAGAGCTAGTTTTGCTCTCTTCTTCTAGTCTTTCGACTAGGACGCGTTCGCCAAGTGGTTTGAATTTCATTTGTTTCTCCTTTTATGAGTGTTTGTTTTACTTAAATCAGTTAGCACTAAATTAGCACTTGGATAATTTAAGTGCGATATTTTAGAAAATTTTTGGTTAATAAGTCAAGGATTTATATAAAAATTAGTAAGAAACTTTAGTCTATTAAACTAAAGAATAGTTATACTAATAATATCAAACTAGCGGTTAAATGCCAAAAAAGCCCATAAAATCATAAGACACAAAAAATCCCACAAAAATTTAGCAAAATTTAAGCAAATTTATCATACAAACTACGCGGTTTGCTACGATTTAGAGAGTAGATAAAGCCACTTTAACGCCAAACAAACACAACAAAAAGGACAAAAATGCAAATAACACAACAACAAATAAAAGAGATTCTATCTCTTGTGATTTATCCACAATTTACCCAAGACATCGTAAGCTACGGCTTTGTAAAAGACATAAGTATAAGCGATGATGAAGTGCAAATATCCGTGCAGATTCCCTCACGAGATGAATCTGTGGCAAAGGCTTTGCACGATAATATAGAGCGCAAACTCCAAGAAGCGCAAATAAACGGGGTGCGACTAGAAGAGGCAGGCATAAAATCTATCCATATAGAAATCATTACCCCCATAAGCCCCAAAAGCACGCAAATAGACGCGCAAGCAAATGCAAAAACCACCGCTCCAAATACCAAAAATTTTGACGCTTCGCCAAATCCACAAAATCCCCAAAACGCACCCCACCAAAATCCACTCCAAAAAAACCTCCTCCCACAAGCAAAGCATTTCCTTATGATAAGCTCGGGCAAGGGTGGCGTAGGCAAATCCACCGTAGCGACAAATCTCGCCATAGCCCTTGCTATGCAGGGCAAAAAAGTCGGCTTGCTTGATGTGGATATTTATGGACCAAATATTCCTAGAATGTTTGGTGTGCAAGAAAAAAAGCCAGCACTTGATGAGAGTGGCAAAAGGCTTATCCCTATAAATGTCTATGGCGTGGATATAATGAGTATCGGGCTACTTTTTGGACAAGGTGAGAGCCTTATTTGGCGCGGACCGATTCTTATGCGTGCGATTTCCCAGCTATTTAGCGATGTGGCGTGGGAAGAAATGGATATAATGGTGCTTGATATGCCACCGGGCACAGGAGATGCGCAGCTATCTATCGCACAGAGTGTGCCTCTAAGCGCAGGAATAGCCATAAGCACACCACAGCTTGTAAGCCTAGATGATGGAGCTCGCTGCCTTGATATGTTTGCCAAGCTATCTATCCCCACTCTTGGAATCATCGAAAATATGAGTGGTTTTATCTGCCCTTGTTGTGGCGAAAAAAGCGATATTTTTAGCTCAAAGGGCGCAGATGAGCTAGCAAAAAAATACGACACAAAAGTGCTAGCCAAAATCCCCATAGATAGCATAGTAGGCAAGGGTGGCGATGAGGGCAAGCCTGTGGTGTATTTCGCCCCAGATTCTAGCGTGGCAAAGACATATATGCAAGCAAGCATTGAAGTGATAGATTTTCTAAATAAGTAAAATTTTGGATTTAAGAATTTTTAGTTAGCGTTGGTTTTAGCCAAGCACTATAAAAAGTAGCAAAATCATTTAATTGTGTAATCACGACTTGCTACACTTTAGAATTTCATTAGAAAATCAAAAAGTGTAGCAAGTCGCAATCAGCGATTTTTTGCACTGTTTAAGTTTTCCTTGACTTGCAATGAACTTACAATATAGGGCAATGGCAAGAATACAGCGATGTGCAAGGCAAGGAATCTGCTACCAAATTCTATCGCAGTTCCTCGCCATTGCAAATAAGCGCAAAATAATCATAAATTAAGCACAAGCAAATGCAAACGCTACAAATGCTCCAAACTCCTAATGCGCGACAGCTTCGCTTATGCCAATTCCACTTTGAGCGCGGAAGTCTTGTGCGGCAAATCCTGCCTTATCTTTAGCAGCTCTTTTGCTCAAATCTAGCTTTGATATTGCCCAAATCGCCACAAATGTCAGCGGCATAGAGAAAATCGCAGGGTGATTGTAAGGGAATATCGCGCTTTCAAAGCCTAGCACGCTTACCCACACGCTAGGGCTTAGCACCACAAGTGCTAGCACAGCCACTAGCCCGATGATTCCGCCATATAGCACGCCATTTGTCGTTAGATTTTTCCAATAAATGCAAAGCAAAATGATTGGGAAATTCACGCTCGCAGCGATTGCAAAGGCTAGCCCCACCGTAAATGCGACATTTTGCCCCTCAAAGCCAAGCCCCAAAATGATAGCCAAAATCCCAAGCCCGATAGTCGCGCCTTTGGTTACGCGCATTTCGGTTTTTGGGTCGCATTTGCCGTCCTTGCAGACATTGACAAACAAATCGTGGCTTATCGCGCTCGCCCCTGAAATAGCAAGCCCTGCCACCACTGCCAAAATCGTAGCAAACGCCACCGCAGAGATAAAGCCTAGCAAAATATCCCCACCAAGCACTTTAGCGAGTAGCACAGCTTCCATATTTGGCGGGATTGTGAATTGCCCTTGCTCGTTTATAAAGTCTGGATTCCCGAGTAGGAAAGCAATCGCGCCAAAGCCGATGACAAAGGTAAGAATGTAGAAATACCCGATTAGTCCTGTGGCATAAAACACCGATTTTCGCGCTTCTTTAGCGTTTTTGACTGTGAAAAAGCGCATAAGGATGTGCGGCAATCCCGCCGTGCCAAACATTAGCGCAAGCCCTAGTGAAATCGCACTCACAGGGTCTGGCAAAAATGTGCCCGGCTCCATTATCGCCTCGCCTTTTGCGTGGTTTGCGATTGCCATTTCAAAGTAGCGCGCCAAGTCAAATCCGCTTAGATACAAAATCATAATCGCCATAAATGTCGCTCCACCGAGCAATAAGCAGGCTTTGATGATTTGCACCCAAGTGGTGGCGTGCATTCCGCCAAAGGTTACATAGCAAATCATTAGGATTCCAACGATTACAACGGCATAGGAGTAAGGCAGTCCAAAAAGCACTTGGATAAGCCCGCCTGCGCCAACCATTTGAGCGATTAGGTAAAACACCACCACACTTAAGCCAGAAATAGCCGAAATAGTGCGCACCTTTTTAGAATCTAGACGATACGCGATAATGTCTGCAAAGGTGTATTTGCCTAAATTGCGGAATTTCTCTGCAATGAGGAATAGCACGATAGGCCACCCTACCAAAAATCCAATCGCATAGATTAGCCCATCAAAGCCGTTTGCAAACACAAGCCCGACAATGCCTAAAAAGCTCGCCGCACTCATATAATCCCCCGCTATGGCAATGCCATTTTGCATTCCTGTGATATTGCCCCCAGCGGTGTAAAATCCTTGCGCGGATTGAGACTTTTTGCTCGAAAAATAGGTAATTCCTAGCGTGGCTAGCACAAAAACTAGAAACATTCCTATCGCAAAATAATTGCGCTCGCCCTGCGTGAGTGCGCTTGTATCAAGCCCTGCGGCAAACGCGCCACTAAGTGTGCCAAACAATGCAAATAATAAAAAGAGTTTTTTCATTTTGCACCTCCTTTGGTTTTTTGATTTTCCTCTTGGGATTTATCACTAGATTCGCCCTTTATCATCGATTCTAGTGCGCCACTCTCTTGCAAATCCTCGATGATTTGCGCCTGCTCTTTGTCAAAATATTTGTTCGCAAAAAGCGTGTAAATGCCCGTGCTAGCGATTGATATGACAATAATGCCAATGCCTAGCATAATGCCAAGCGTAATCGAGCTAGGTCCTAGCCGATAGCCCAGCACTTCGGGGAAAAATCCTACACTTGCGACAAACGCATAGTAACAAACCAAAATCACAAGCGAGAGATATATACAAAATTTATTTCTAAACGAAACAAATTTGCAAAATCTTGCTTTAGCGTCTTGGACGCTCGCCACTTTTCTCATCTTTTCTCCTTTATGTTTTTAGATTTCACCTTAGCTTTTCGCACAAGGCTTGCTAAAGTGTAAAGATTTTTTTACCATTTTGCAAAATAAAGTAACAAAAAATGATGAAAAAATCACATAGTGTTTCTAAAAGTAATATTTTTATGTAGATTTTATGTATTTTTTAAGGATTTTTTGACTTTTGTGTTTTTGCGCTTTGTCATTTGAAGGCTAGCAAATATTTTAAATGCAAAAATCTCCAAGAAAAATGCCCAAAGAAAAATGCTAAACACAACAAGATTTTTATTTGCATCATTTTTGCAGAGCGATTTCTAATAAAATCTTTAACCAAACTAAAATCTGCATTAAACGCTAATTAAAGATATTTTGACTATAATTCCTTAATCTTTACGCCTTTTTGGCAAATCCTTAACAAGGTCGCACTATGCTTAAAACACTTTTTGGAAATATCATTAGCTCTCGCAATGACAAACTTGTAAAAAAATACCACAAGCGAGTAGAATCCATAAACGCCCTAGAACCAAGCCTAAAATCCCTTAGCGATAGCGAATTGCAAGAGCGATTTGCCCATCTAAAATCTCGTGTTCAAGAGAGTATCGCTACGCATTCCAAAGCCGATAAGCACGGCAATCTAGACACCAAAAAAGCACTACACTACGCGCTAGATTCTGTGCTTGAGGAGTGCTTTGCCATCACGCGTGAAGCAAGCGTGCGCACGCTTGGTATGAGGCATTTTGATGTCCAGCTCATCGGTGGAATGGTGCTAAATGACGGTCGAATCGCAGAGATGAAAACGGGCGAGGGCAAAACCCTTGTCGCCACACTTGCTGTATGCCTAAACGCATTAAGTGGCAAAGGCGTGCATATTGTAACGGTAAATGACTATCTTGCTGCTAGAGATGCGAGCGATATGGGGGCTTTGTATGAGTTTTTGGGATTTAGCGTGGGGGTAATCACTAGCACAGATAAAGGCGAGGGAGAGCGACTAGAAACCTACTCAAAAGACATAGTCTATGGCACAAACAATGAATTTGGATTCGACTATTTGCGTGATAATATGAAATACAACCTAGAATCCAAAGTCCAAAAACACCACGCTTATGCTATCATCGATGAGGTGGATTCTATCCTCATAGATGAAGCACGCACACCACTTATCATCTCTGGACCTGCCAATCGCAAAATGGAAAACTACCAATCCGCCGATAAAGTAGCAAAATCCCTCAAAGCCGAGATAGATTTCACTATTGATGAAAAAAATCGCGTGATTTTAATCACAGAGGAGGGAATCAAAAAAGCTGAACAAGCCTTTGGCGTAGAAAATCTATATAGCATAGAAAATGCCGCACTCTCTCATCATCTAGACCAAGCACTTAAAGCAAATTATTTGTTTTTCAAAGACAAAGACTATGTCGTGCAAGGTGGCGAAAATGGCGATGAAATCGTAATCGTAGATGAATTTACGGGGCGACTAAGCGAGGGGAGGAGGTTTAGCGAGGGACTACACCAAGCACTAGAAGCAAAAGAGGGCGTGCAAATAAAAGAAGAAAGCCAAACACTAGCAGACATTACTTTCCAAAACTACTTTCGCCTATATGACAAGCTAGCGGGTATGACAGGCACGGCACAGACTGAAGCGAGCGAGTTTTTGCAGATTTACAATCTAGAAGTCATCTCAATCCCCACAAATGTGCCGATTTTGCGCAAGGATTTGAATGACTTGATTTACAAAAGCGAGAGAGAGAAATTTAACGCCGTGCTAGAAAAAATAAAAGAGCTTTACTCCAAAGGACAGCCCGTGCTTGTCGGCACTGCAAGTATTGAAAAAAGCGAAGTCCTGCACGAACTGCTAAAAAAGCAAAAAATCCCACATACCGTGCTAAACGCCAAACAGCACACAAAAGAAGCCGAAATCATCAAAGACGCAGGGCTAAAGGGAAGCGTAACAATCGCTACAAATATGGCAGGAAGAGGCGTGGATATAAAGATAAATGACGAAGTCAAAGAGCTAGGCGGGCTATATATCATCGGCACAGAGCGACACGAAAGCCGCAGAATCGACAATCAGCTTCGCGGACGAAGTGGCAGACAGGGCGACCCGGGGGTAAGCCAATTTTATTTAAGCCTAGAGGATTCTTTGCTAAGAATCTTTGGTAGCGATAAGCTAAAAGGCATTATGGAAAAGCTAGGGCTAAAAGATGGCGAGCATATCGAATCAGGGCTTGTAACGCGCTCGGTGCAAAATGCGCAAAAAAAAGTAGAAAATCTACACTTTGAGTCTCGCAAGCACTTGCTAGAATACGATGATGTCGCAAATGAACAACGAAAAAGTGTGTATAAATTTCGCAATGAACTGCTTGATAGCGAATTTGATATGAGCGAACGAGTGGAGCAAAACCGCACCCTTGCGCTAGAGAGGGCGTTTGAGCAAGTGAGGGCAAATAGCGATGATGGCTCTGTGAAGCTTGATTCTCTTAGCAAAGTTTTGCAAGATGAGTTTGGGTTTGAGGGTGATATATCTAGCCTAGATTCCCAAAACGAGCTAGCACTATTTGATGAAGTGCTAAGCGTGATAACGCAAGAGTATGAAACCAAAATGTCAAAGCTCCCCCCCAATCGCAAAAACGAAATCGAGCGAATCATTTACCTGCAAGTGCTTGATAATGAATGGCGTGAGCATCTCTACACAATGGATACGCTAAAGACAGGCATAGGACTGCGCGGATACAACCAAAAAGACCCGCTTGTCGAATACAAAAAAGAAAGCTACAATCTTTTCATAGAGCTGATAGAATCCATAAAATACCAAGCCATAAAAATGCTTCATATCATTGAGCTAGTAGAGACAAAGGATTCTAGCGAGCAAACCCAAGAGATTATTGAGGATTTGCAAACACCTGAAAATGAGCTAGCTTATAACACCGATGAGCTAGAATCTAGCTCAATAAGTGGTGCGGATTCTAAGCCATTTGGACGCAAAGTCTCTAGAAATGAGCCTTGTCCGTGCGGTAGTGGCAAAAAGTTTAAACTCTGCCACGGCAAAAGCGGACCAAAAAAGGGAATGCTTGCAAAATAGCCTAAGCAATAAAATCTAAGCCAATAAAAATCTAGCCACCAAAATCTAGCGAATCTAAATAAAGTAGCCAAATGCCAAAACACCAAGACTTCACGCTAGAATCTCTAGCAAAATCCTCTAATGCAGGCAAAGCACATAGCAAAGCAAAATCTCTACCCGCATTTTTGCATCGCAAATTTTTGCGCTTCGATAAAACACAGCCATTTATCTCTATCACGGCGATTTTGGCATTTCTTGGGATTGGCATAGGGGTAATGGTGCTAGTGGTGGCTATGGCGATAATGAATGGAATGAGTAAAGAATTTGAAAAGCGATTGTTTGTGATGAGCTATCCGCTTACACTTCATTCGCTAAACCGCTCTGGCGTGCCTCGTGCCCTGCTAGATAGCCTAGAGAAGCACTTCCCAAATCTAGCCTTTAGCCCCTATATCTCTGCCCAAAGTGTCGCCAAAATCGATGGCTCAATGGAAGCTGGCATAGTCTTTGGCATAGATGCCAAAAGAGAAGCGAGGATAAATCCCGTCTTTGCAAATGCTTTCATAAAAAATACTTTTGAAAATAATGTCTTTGAGGATAAATCTCTAGAGAAAAACCCAAATCTAAATCCACAGACAAACCCCGCCCTCGCTTCCGCCCTAGAGTCTTTTTCTCAAAATCGCTTTGCAATCATCATTGGCAATAGCATTATAGATTCTCACTTTCTTGAGAAAGGGGACAAAATCACGCTATATTTCACGCGCTTAGAGCCCACAGGGCTAGTGCTAAGCCCTACGATGAAGCGATTTAGCCTTTTTGGTGGGTTTAGCTCTGGGATAAGTGCGTATGATACTGCCTATATGTATGCAAATATTCAAGCAATCGCAGCGGTAAAAAATCGCCCTACTGATATTTTTGATGGGATTCATATCCATTCATCAAAGCCTATGGAAGACATTGTGCCTTTGAGGGCGTTTCTTAACTCCGAAGAGGGGATAGAGATAGGCAAAATCTATGGTGGCAAATACACCATAGAGGGCTGGTGGCAAAAAAATAGCAATCTTTTTGCGGCTATGGATTTAGAAAAAAATGTGCTTTTTATCGTGCTAATGCTTATCATACTAATGGCAAGCCTAAATATCATAAGCTCACTTCTAATGGTAGTGATGAATCGCCGCAAAGAAATCGCCCTGCTTCTAAGTCTAGGTGCGAGCAAAGCCGAAATCAAAAAGACATTTTTTTATCTAGGCATTACTATTGGATTTTGTGGAATCGCCTTTGGAATCGTGCTTAGTGGCGTGGTGCTGTGGGTGCTAGATACTTTCCCTATCATAAGCCTACCCGCTGATGTCTATGGCGTGAGTAAGCTACCGCTTGATTTAAGTGCGCTTGACTTCATCGCTACAATCATAGGCGCGAGCCTCATCGTGTGCCTCTCATCTTTTTATCCTGCCAAAAAGGCAAGCGAGATTGACGCCCTAGTAGTATTGCGAAATGAATGATGAGGTTATTTAGTTTTTTGATATTGTCATATTAAGTTTTCTTGCTATATTTGAGATTTTTACAAAAAGCGAAATATCTAAATATTTTTTATACTTCTACACTTTTCGTCATTGCGAGCAAGTCGAAAGACTTGCGTGGCAAAACAAGCATAGCGCAGTTTCTTTAGAAAACAAGCGAAGCGCAGTTTCTTTAGAAAACAAGCGTAGCGCAGTTTTTTAGAAAGCCTTTGGCTTCTTTAGTGAAACAAGCGAAGCCGAAGTTTTTTAAAAAGCCTTTCGGTTTTTTAGTAAAGCAGGCGTGGTGTAGTTTCTTTAGTAGATGATAGAAGTATTTACATTTTTTCATAAAGATTCTAGCCTTTGCTAGCTGATTTCGCTATGCAGAGCTAGAATCCAAAATGCGACAAAAAAGATAGAGGCGAGAAACGCACCAAATAATATAGCGAGATAAATCGCGCTTCTATCACACCCCCCATACCCAAAAGCGCGGTAGCAACACAAAAGCGCAAACACAATCGCTCAAACGAAAAACCATAAAACGAAGCCAAACTTAAGCCACAACAATCTTAAGCCACAATCCCCCATAAAGCGCAAGCATAACACATAAAACTAAGCCACAATCATAGAACGCACAACGCACAAAACAAAACCAAAACCAAACCCCCCAAAAAACCACTAAAATGCAGGGACAATCTCGCCTTTATAGTTTTCTAGCAAAAACGCCTTTAGCTCCGCGCTTTGCAAGGCATTTTTTAGCTTTATTATGTCCTCTTTGCCCTCATCGCCCTCACGCACCACGAGGATATTTGCATAGGGCGAGCGAGAGTCCTCCACGATTAGCGCGTCTTTTGTGGTAAGCCCTATTTGCATAGCGTAGTTACCATTTATCACTGCCAAATCCCCATCGCCAAGTGCCTTTGGCAAAATCGCCGCTTCCAATGCTTTGATTTTTAGCTTTTTGGGATTTTTGATTATGTCGGATTCATTAGAGCTTAGGTTGGTAGAATCTTTTAGCGTGATAAGTCCATTGTTGTGAAGTAGGATTAGTGCTCTACCGCCGTTTGTGGGGTCATTTGGGATAAGCACAAGCGCACCATTTTTTAGCTCTTTTATGTTTTTGATTTTTTTAGAATACGCCCCGATAGGCTCGATATGGACATTTGCTATGGCTTTTAGATGCAGATTTCTATCCTTGCTAATCTTATCCAAAAACGGCTTGTGCTGCATAAAGTTCGCATCAAGGTTTTTTTCTTCTAGTGCTAGATTTGGCATCACATAGTCGGTAAAATCTATGATTTTCAAATCCACGCCTTGAGCTTTTAGCGCAGGTGTGATAAATCTCAAAATCTGTGCGTGAGGCACGGGCGTAGCACCTACTTTCAGCTCTCCTGCCACACTTGGGCAAGCAAGCACTCCGCACACTCCAAGTGCTGCTACAATCTTTTTTAGATTTTTACTTATTTTTGCATTTCTTAGCATTTTTGCTCCTTTTTGTTTAGTTTATTTCTCGGTTTTTTACTTTTTTGCAGGCATTTTCACAGGCAAAATCTCGCCCTTATATTTTGTGAGGATAAAGCCTGCTACTTCATCGCCTAGTAGCACTTCTTTTAGCGTGGCTATGTCTTTGCTTGAGGCATTATCACTGCGTGTAACAAGCACATTGACATACGCGCTTTTCTCACTCTCGTGGAAAAACGAGTTTTTTAGGCTCATTTTTGCTTGCAAGGCATAGTTTCCATTTATCACCGCCGCGTCAATCCCATCTAGCACGCGTGGCAAAGTCGCAGCCTCGACAGGTCGGAAGCGAAATTTGCGAGGATTTTTGATAATGTCTGCTTCTGTGCTAGCTAGATTTTGGGGATTTTTTAGCGTGATTACGCCATTATCGTGCAGCAAAATCAACGCCCTAGAATAGTTCGTAGGGTCGTTTGGTATAGCGATAGTCGCGCCCTCTGGCAAGGCTTCCACACTTTTAAACTTTTTGGAGTAAAATCCAAGCGGGATAATGTAAATAGGAGAGATTGCTACTAAGTCTAGCTTCCTATCTCGTGCCATTTTTTCCATAAATGGCTTGTGCTGATGAAGTGTAGCATCAAGGCTTTTCTCTCCTAATGCGATGTCTGGCGTGATATAGTCTGTGAAGCTAACCACACTCATTTTTACGCCCTTTTTCTCCAAAAGTGGCTTGGCAAACTCTAGTATCTCTGCAGCTGGCACAGGCGTAGCACCTACCTTTATCTCGCCCGCGTTTAAGCTACTTAGGCTACTTAAGCCCAAAAGCACAATCCCTACAAACGCCACTGACACAGCGCGGATTTTGCTAAATATGATTTTATGAAGCATTTGATTCTCCTTTTCCTTAAAGATTAAGGCTTTTAGATATTATTTGCGCTTTAGGAGATTATCTCTTGGCACAAACCACAGAAATATAGCGCACAAAATCCAATCAATCCCAAACCAAGCGGCACACAATTATGCTTTTGCTTTGCGCACCTTTGTCAAACGCGCAATATTCAAAAAACAAAGCAAGAAAAATGAAGTAAAAAGGAGTGAAATAAAAAGTGAAGTTCTAAAAAGCTAAAATATAGTGGGGCTAAAAGAGTGAAGCAAAAAGCGAAGTAAATCCAAAAAAAATAAGTAAAAATAAGCAAAATCTACCCCCTCCAAAATGCTTGATAAACAAGCCCGACAAACATAAGTAAGCCTAAAGTAAGCCTAAGGCAAATCTAAGCAATCCTAAATCTGCCTAAATCCCCCTCCCAAAGCTATCTATCCAAACAAACCCCTACAAAGCTACCTAGAAGCTATAAGTGTAGCGAGCAGTTACGCTATATGGGTGTGAAACATCAAGTTTGACGCTTGTGCCATTGACGGTGGTGCTATATACATTTCCATCCAGAAAAGACACCCTCCCTACCACTTCTATGCCGTGATTTTTGGCGATATTGGTGCGAAGCCCTACATTTAGTGCCACATCAAGATGCGTCAGTTTCCAATTGCTAGGTGCATATTCTAGGTATCCGCTCTTTAGCCAAGTGTATGCGCCCACGCCCACACCGACAAACGCACCGAAGTCAAAGTCCTCGCCCGCTACGAAATTCGCTAGGAAGTCTACATTTACTCCGTAGTTTAGTAGTGTGGTTGTTTTTTTGTCTAGGGTTGCTATATCGTTGCCGTCTTTGTCATACCCACCCGGTGCGTGCATAACAGAGAAATTTGCATAGTAGCGCAAGCCCACATAAGGCATAAAAAACTGCTTATAGCCCGCTGTGATTCCGTATTGGACACCGCGTAGATAAGCTTCATCTGTATTTACTCTGCCCTCGCCATAGCCTAGCTCCACACCGACAAATGGCGCACTAGTCTCTGCACTTGCGAGGTTTGGCACAAATGCCAAAGAGCAAGCCAAGCAAGCTGCAAGGCTTAGGTGTCTAGATTTGATACTAGAAGTGTGATTTGCGCGATTCGCGCTAGTGATGAGGTTTCGCATCGTTTCTCCTTTTTGTATAAATTTCAATGCACTTACAAGTTTAGCTTGTCTTTTTGTATGTTTTGTAAATATTGGCATAGATTTTGGGAAAATTTTGGTGGAATCTATGTGATAGATTTTATGCTAGATTTTTGTTTGCTAGATTCTATAAATTGATAGCATAACACTAAAGTTTTATGATACAATAG
Organism: Helicobacter sp. MIT 01-3238; assembly: GCF_003364135.1. Lineage (NCBI taxonomy): Bacteria > Pseudomonadati > Campylobacterota > Epsilonproteobacteria > Campylobacterales > Helicobacteraceae > Helicobacter > Helicobacter sp. MIT 01-3238. The sequence continues at coordinate 18,515 of NZ_NXLN01000025.1, read as the reverse complement.
CACTTAAGATTATCCCAAAATCTATGATAATAACACACACAAAATATTTAAGGAGCAGCAAATGAGCAAAAGTCTCTATGATACGCTTGAAGTCAGCGAGAGCGCAAGCCAAGATGATATAAAAAAATCCTATCGCAAACTTGCTCGCAAATATCACCCCGATGTGAACAAACAAAAAGAAGCCGAAGAGAAATTTAAAGAAATAAATGCAGCCTATGAAATCCTAAGCGACCCGCAAAAACGCGCACAATACGACCAATTTGGCGATAGTATGTTTGGAGGGCAGAATTTCCACGATTTCGCTCGCTCTCAAGGCGGGGCAGCGGGGCTAGATGAGATACTAAGCCAGATTTTTGGTGGGCTAGGTGGGTTTAATAGTGGCTTTGGTGGCGGATTTGGCGGGAACTTTAGAGGTGGGTTTGGCGGATTTGGTGGTAGTGGATTTAGCAGTGGGGGGTTTGGTGGATTTGGCGAGGATTTGGACATCCAAGCGAGGCTTAGCATTCCTTTTGATTTAGCGATTTTGGGTGGGGAGCATACCGTATCGCTAAATGGCGAGACAATCAAGTTTAAAATCCCAGCGGGCATAAGCGAGGGCAAAAGTATCCGCGTGCGAGGTAAGGGGCACAAAGGCAAGGGCGGCAATGGCGACTTGCTACTAAAAATATCTGTGCTTCCTAGTGAGAAGTATGAGCGCGATGGAGATGATTTGGTGTGTGATTTTGATGTGCCTTTGGGGGTGGCACTTTTTGGTGGGAAAGTAACTGTGCCAACCCTACACAAAGAAGTAACGCTAAAAATCCCTCAAAACACCAAAAACGCACAGAAATTTCGCATAAAAGAACTCGGTGCAAAAAACCTAAAAAGCGGGCAAATGGGGGATTTGTATCTAAGGGCAAATGTAGTTTTGCCAAGCGTGGATAGTATGTCTTCTGAGCTAGTCAAAAAGCTAAAAGATGAGCTTTTGGACAAAGAGGGCTAAGTCCTAGCAAAACTAGCGCAAAAACCAAGCCCTAGCGATAGCACAAAAAAGCAAAACCAAAAAAGCCAAAAAGGAGCAAAAATGTATAGCTATGATGAGCCTGTGTATCTTATCAGCGTGGTGGCAAAAATCCTTGAAATCCACCCGCAGACTTTGCGACAATACGAAAAAGAGGGGCTTATCGAGCCGGGCAGGACAGATGGCAAGATGAGGTTGTATTCACAAAGGGATATTGACAAGATTAAGACGATTTTGCGACTTACGCGGGATTTGGGCGTGAATCTTGCGGGTGTGGATATTATCCTACGACTAAAGGAGAGGCTAGATGAGCTAGATAGCACCATAGAGGAGCTAAGGACACAAGCCTCCAAAAGTAGCAACCCTGTGATGACACAAAAAAGCTCTTATGAGTTGATTATTTTTAAGAAGTAGTTGAAATGGGGGAATAGCTGTAATGTGGAGGGATAGCTGAAGTGGGTGGGGAATGGTTAAAGTGTGGGAAGTCGTTGAAGCAGGTGGTGGGATTATGCGGTGGGATTTTGTGGATTTGCTATTGAGAAAATCCGCAATAAAAGAGCAAAAAAAGCAAAGATAATGCCACGCTAAAAACTCTTGCCTAAAACTTGCCTAAAATCTGCCTAAAATTCCAAAAACTACCTCTAAACTATCTCTCTAAGATAAATTTCGCCATATCGATTATGCGCGTGGAGTAGCCCCATTCGTTGTCATACCACGCCATTATTTTGCTCATATTTCCTAGCGAAAATGTCAAATCTTGCGCCACGATAGAGCTCCTGCTATCGCCCAAAAAATCGCTACTCACACCAAAATCTTTATCAATGCCCAAAATCCCCTTTAGCGCACCTTTTGATTGCTCTTCAAATAGTGCGTTTATGGACTCTGCGCTTGCTTGCTTGGCAAGATATGCGTTTAAGTCTACCATTGATACATCTGGCACAGGCACGCGCAAAGAATGCCCGTGAATCTTGTCTTTTAGCGTTGGTAGGACTTTGTAGAGGGCTTTTGCTGCGCCTGTGGTGGTAGGGATAATATTTAGTGCAGCAGCGCGCGAGCGGCGTTTGTCGCTTCTGTGTGGGACATCTAGCAACTGCTGGTCGTTTGTGTAGCTGTGTATGGTGCTAAGGCTAGCTTTTATTATGCCAAACTCACGCTCCAAAAGCATAGCGATGGGGGCTAGGCAGTTTGTCGTGCAAGAAGCGTTTGAGATGATAGACTCGCCTTTGTATTGGGTGTGATTTACCCCTAGCACAAAGGTGGGTGTGCTATCTTTGGCAGGGGCGGAGATGATGACTTTTTGCACGCCTTTTTCTAAGTGATGAGAGACTTCATCGGTGGTGAGAAATCGCCCGCTAGATTCTACTACCACTTCTGCACCAAGTGTGCCAAAATCTAGCTCCTTTGGGTCAGCACAAGCAAAAAGCGGAATGCGCTTTTTGGGGGCACTTTTTGTAGAATCTGTGTGGGGTGTGATGATTAAGTGGTTTATTTGTTTTTCTTGTGTGCTTTCTAGCTCTACGCGAAAATTTGGAGCGCGATGAATAGAATCTCTACCAAAAAGATAGGCTAGATTTTGACTATTTGCGATGTCATTTATCCCCACAAGCTCGATATTTTCGCCTGCTTGCTCTCTAGCCAAAATGATTCTAGCTATGCAGCGCCCCATTCTGCCAAAGCCATTTATCGCTATTTTCATCGCTTCTCCTTAAAGAATGTGTTTGATTTTGGTGCAAAATCTGTGATTTTTCGCTTGAAATTTTACATTATCTTTTTATCAAAAAAGCGCAAAAATCACTTTAAAAACACTTTTGTATAAGCAAGAAAACGCAAACGCGATTTTAAAAAGCGAGATTTATTTAGCACTTTGGCTTAGCAAATCTAGATGTTAGTTTAACCCACCCTACCGCATTTTGATTTGATTTTTTCGCTTAAAAATTCCCCAAGCCTTGCTAAGTAGCTATAAAATAATGGCACGAAAAATACCGCGATGAAAGTCGCTGCGAGCATTCCGCCTATCACGCCTGTGCCGATAGAGTGCCGTGAGAGAGAGCCTGCACCGCTTGAGAGTGCTAGAGGAAGCACGCCAAGCGAGAAGCATAGCGAAGTCATCACAATAGGGCGAAATCGCAGTTTGGCTGCTTCTATGGCAGATTCGATAATGCTTAGTCCCTCCCTCTCGCGCAAATGCGTGGCAAACTCCACGATAAGAATGGCGTTTTTGGCACTAAGGGCAATGAGGACTAGCAAGCCCACTTGGAAATATATGTCATTATTCCCACCGCGCAAAAATGTCGCTAGTATCGCACCAAACACACCAAAAGGCACGGCAGTAAGCACGGCTAGAGGCATTAGCCATTTTTCATATTGCGCCACGAGAATCAAAAACACAAAAATAAGCCCAAAGACAAACGCCACACTTCCGCTACTAGAGCTTGCCCTCTCTTGGTAGCTTGAGCCTGCATAGGCTATGTCATATTCTGGAGGCAGCACTTCGCTAGCCACCTCCTCTAGGGCTTTCATCGCCTCCCCACTAGAGTATCCCATACTTAGAAATCCTTGAATCTGCGCGGCGGGGAAGAGATTGAAGCGATTGATGATTTCAGCTCCTACGATTCGGCTAAAGGACACAAGCGAGCTAAGCGGGATTAGGTTGTTATCGCGCGATTTTACATAGATTTTGCTCAAATCCTCTGGCGAAGCGCGGTAGTCAGAATCTGCTTGCATTATCACGCGAAATGTCCTATCAAAGGCTTCAAAATTATTGACATAATAGCTTCCAAATGTCATTTGCATAGTGGCAAACACATCGTTAATGCTGACATTTAGCGCGCTTGCAGCTTCCCTATTTAGCACGACTTCATATTGTGGCGTATCTACTGCAAAGCTTGTAAAAATCCTGCTAAATTCTTTGCGCTCGCTCGCTTTAGCGATAATCTCATCAGTATATCGCTTGAGTTCCTCCATACTGCCTCCGCCCTTGCTTTGGACATAGGCATTTACCCCGCTAGAATCAAGCCCGATAATCGTAGGAGTTTGCCCGATGATAAACTTCGCGTTTGGATAGCTATCAAGCTGGGCTTGGACATCGCGGATTATTTCTTTATCGCTTTGTCCTTTGCCTTTGCGCTCACTCCACGGGATAAGCCTTGGCCAAGCGATTCCGCCGTTGTTTTTGAAACTCCCTGCAAGGAAGCTATATCCTGTGATTGTGGTTTGCTCGGCTATGAGTGGGTTTTTGCTTAGGGTGTCGATGAGGTATTTTTGCACTTCTATGGTGCGCGAGAGTGCGCTGCCCTCTGGCAAAATCGTATGCACGGTGATGATTCCCATATCTTCTTTTGGCACAAGCGAAGTTGGCGTGTTTTTAAACAGCCCAAATGTCGCAAAGAGGATTGCCCCAAAAAGACATAGCATAAGTAGTCCGCGCTTAAGCGCACGAGAGAGCGCAGTCGAGAATTTAAAAGTGAGTTTTTCAAAAAAGAGATTGAAGATTCTAATAGGCTTAATAGGCTTAGTATGCCCGCCTTTGAGAAATAGCGCGCAAAGTGCGGGGGTAAGCGTGAGTGCAACAAAGCCTGAAATCACTACTGACACGACAATGGTAATGGCAAATTGGCGGTAGAATTCCCCACTAAAGCCACTCATAAAGGTTACGGGCAAAAACACAGCACTTAGCACAAGCACGATAGCCACCACGGGACCCGTGATTTCACGCATAGATTCTATGGTGGCTTCTTTCGCGCTTAGGTGCTTTTGGTGCATTATGCGCTCGACATTTTCGATGACGATAATAGCGTCATCTACGACAATGCCGATTGCCAAAATCAGCCCAAAAAGCGTAAGCAGGTTTATAGAAAATCCAAAGGCATACAGCCCCGCAAAAGTCCCAATGATAGAAACAGGGATAGCAAGCACAGGGATAATAGTCGCCCGCACACTTCCCAAAAACACATAAATCACAAGCACCACAAGCACGATTGCTTCGATAAAAGTTTTTATTACTTCATTGATAGAGGCGGTGATAAATTCTGTGGGGCGGAAAGGGTTTGAGTAGCTCATACCATCGGGGAATTTCGCGCTTAGGGCTTGCATTGTTTTATTGACATTATCTGTTACTTCAAGCATATTTGCCCCGGGCTGAAGCGTGATACGAATAGGCACGCTAGGCGTGGAATTATAATAATTATCCGTGAGATAATCTCGCGCTCCTAGCTCCACTCGCGCTACATCGCGCAAGCGAAGCGAAGAGCCATCAGAATTGGAGCGGATAATGATGTTTTCAAATTCTTGGGGCGTGGATAAAAGCCCTTTGGTGATGATGCTATAAGTGAATTGCGTTTGCTTGACAGGCTCTTTGCCAAAGTGTCCGGGTGCAAATTGTGCGTTTTGCTCTTGGACTTTGCTAAGCACTTCTAGGGGAGAGAGGTTGTATTGCTGGAGTTTGTCTGGCTCTAGCCAAATCCTCATCGCATAATCTTGCAAACTCCATAGCTCCACGCCACCCACGCCTTTGATACGCTTTAGCTCATCAATGACATTGAGTATGGCATAATTTGCGATGAAAAGCTGGTCGTGCACTGGGTTGCTCGAATACAAATGATACATTCCAATAGGCGCGGTAGAGCGGCGTTGCACCGTTACGCCTAGTCGCTGCACTTCGGTGGGGAGCTGACTAAGCACGGCTTGCACGCGGTTATTGACATTTACAAGGGCAATGTCAGGGTTTGCGTCATTGCTAAAATACACCATTATGCTAAGCTGCCCAGCCGAGCTAGAGCTAGAGCTCATATAGAGCATATCCTCCACGCCATTTACGCTACTCTCAATGATACTTGCCACACTCGTAGAGAGCGTCTTGGCACTTGCACCGGGGTAGTTTGCTTGGATAGTGATTTGGGTTGGGACGACTTTTGGGTATTGCTCGATGGGGAGAGAGCGCATACAGAGCAATCCTGCGATGATGATAATGATAGCACCCACAGTAGAGAATGCGGGGCGGTTGATAAAAAACTTTGAAAACATTTGCGCGGACTCCTTTAAATTTTAAAACCTTCAATTTTGCTAGCATTTTGCGTGCTAGATTTTGGTTTTTTGGCTTTTTGTTCGGCTTGTTTTATTTGCATTTTGTTTTGCTTTGCTCGTTTTGGTTTGGCTTTGGCTACTTGCTTGCTTTTTGTTCGCCGTTTTTTCTGCTTGCTGTGCTTGTTTAAATTTGCCTGCATTTGCTCGCTTGCCTTTGTTTTGCCTAGAGGGCGTGAAGCAGGGCTACAAATTTAATGCTTAGCAAAGCTATTACAAAAGCTATGAGTTGCTAAGCCACAATAGCCACTTTAGTAAAGCCCACCAAAGCCCCGAGCTAGCAAAACCTGCTAAAGATTGTCAAAGCTATGCGCTGTCGCTAAATCGCCATTGCCACCAAAACTGCCAAAATACAAGGCAAATTGTGTCATACCAAGTGTGAATCATTGGTGAATCTTTTTGCTTTAAGTGAGTTTTAGCTTTTGGCAAAATTCAAAAGTGTAATTATAAAAGATGAGAGCAACTCTAAGTCAAGGGGAAAAAGTGAAAAAAGTCAAAAAATGGGGAAAAAGTATAAAAATCTGTAATCCCATAAAAAAATGGAGTGCAAAAAGCCTAGCCAATGCTTTAGGATTTGCATTTGCTAGGCTTATGAAAATTTGCGTAGGCTATTTTGGCAAAAAAGCCACACCAAAATTTTGCCACACACACAAAAGAAACATAAAAAACACAAAAAGCCACGACAAATATTGATTTTGCAAAATTTGCAATCAAATATTTATCTGTGGCAAAATGATTTTGAGTGGCGATAAAAATAAACGCTTAAAAAGCAAAATCTACCAAATACTAAAACTCACTAAATGCTAAGTGAAATCTTTGTCATCACATAGCTTCTATCTAGTGATTTTCCGCGAGAGACTTCGCCGCCACTACCACCAAAGCCCACATTCAAAGCGTTGTTGTCAAACAATATGCTTGTGTAGTAGTTTCCTATTATGCTAAATGCTACATTTTTGGTAAGCACAAAATCTAGGCTAAGTTTTAGCGAATACTCTTCTAATGCTTTTGCACTTTGCGTGCTTGTAGTGTAGCGAAAGTCTAGCCCTGCTTGAAGTCCTTGCAAGAATGTGGCGAGATTTTCATAGCTTGCTTTTGTAAAAACAAAGGCACTTATGGCGTCTTTATAGACTATGCCATTTAGTGAAGGACCTACGCCATAGACGCTGTTATCCCAGATATTTACACCTAGTGGCGAGCCATATAGCCCTACGCGAGCGTGAGAAAGCCCGATATTTTTATACGCGGCTATTCCTAGCAGATACTCGCCTTTATCGCCTGCATAAAATCTAAAATCCTGCCTTGCTAAAATGCTAGAAGTGAAGCCCTCATTTGAGCCATTTTCATTTTTTAGGAAATTTCCCAAAAGTGGAGCGACTTCCATTTTTAGCGTGTCATAGATGGGGAAAATTGCATTGATTCTCGTGCTTGAGGCAAAGCCTTTTGTCTCCTCGCCCTCTTGCCTTACTCTCTCAAAATCTAGCTTCATATCCACACCCGGTGCGCTATACTCGCTAATCCCATAGTAATAAAACGCGTTTATGTCAAACTTGGAAGCCTCTCCAAAAGCTACATAGCCACCAAACTGCGCTCCTAGCAGTCCATTTGGTGCGTAGGCTTGTGTAAAATCCCAAAAAAATCCATCGCCTAGCAACGCAAAGGCACTTACTCCCTCCACTCGCCCATAGATTCCACCTTTGTCAAATTTGGCAAAATCTGCCCTCAAGTCCGCGCCCTCCATAAGCCCTACGACATAGTTATCATCATCGTGCATAAATCTACCCGCTTTTAGGCTTACTCGCTCGCTGTCATAAGCTAAATGCGCGTTGTGAATGTAGAAGTTGTGCGTGTTTGTGGCAGTGGCAGCTCTACTGCCACGATACCCTGCATAGTAGCCCACATAGTTGTATGCTAGTCCTGCATCTCCTGCTTGGCTACCCCTCCGTGTAGAGTCATAAGCTAGTCCAGCACCAGCACCTCCTAGCTCAAATCTTAGTGTAGAATCATTTGCAAACTTGTGCGAGTAGATTCCGCTTATCGTGCCTAAAATATAGCCATAGCTATCAGTTGGCGAGATACCATTATAAAATCCAAACTTATTAAACGCTTCTAGCTCTCCGCTAAAAGAGAATCGATGAGATTCTTGGCTAGGCTCTGCGATAACTGAAGCTATGAAGCCACCTACAACGACAAAAAACCCAAAAAGACACTTTTTTAATGCCTGTTTCATTGTGAGAATCTCCTTTTTTGATTTTTGTGCTTGCTTAAAAGCACTTAGTCTAAAGCAATGCACGGCAAAATTATAATATATTTCGCTTCAATATTTTTACGATTTGGCAGTGCAACTTGCCATAAAATGCTAGAATGTCAAAGGAAATAAAACACTAGGTAAAAAATCACTTAACTTGTAAAAACCACTTGACTAAAAAATCTAAAATAAAAATCTAGGCTTTATCTAGGTTTTGTAAAAATGCTTTGCAAAAATTTCATTTTTAAGATTCTTAAATATTTTGCAAAAATATAAAAATCCAAACTTCAAGGCAAATAAATGATAGTAGATTTTGATTCATTGCATTTGTGGCTTGTGCTTGCTAGTGCGTTTAGCCTATCGTTTGCGCATTGTGGTGGAATGTGTGGAAGTATAGTCATCGCTTATGCAAGTATCAAATCCGCTCCAAAAAATTCACAAAATCTTCAAAACTCACAAAAATCCCAAGATTCTGCAAAACACCCTATATTACCACTACGCGCATTCTCATCGTTGCTAGGGCATATTACTTATAATCTTGGGCGATTGTTTAGCTATATCTGCATTGGTATTGTTTTTGCATTTTTGGGGGAGGGACTTGGGGTAAATATGCTTGTGCGTGATTTTGGTGGTATTGTTGTTGGGATTTTGCTTGTGGTGTATGCGCTATGTTTTGGATTTTTCCCAAAAGCCTTGCGACATTTAGAGCCAAATCTATCAAAAGCCGGAATTTTTGGGCGCGTTTTTGGTAGATTGCTATTTTCGCCGAGTTTGGCTAGCTTTTTTGTGCTTGGGATTTTGAGTGGATTTTTGCCTTGCGGGCTAGTGTATTTTTTTGCGCTAAATGCGCTAAATGCGGGGCTAGATGGCGCACAAGCGATATTTAGCTCGGTGGTGATTATGCTAGCTTTTTGGCTAGGGACTTTGCCGCTTATGCTAGGGCTTGGTGTGCTAGGAAGTGGTGTTAGAGCGTTTGGCAAATACCAAAATATATTTTTTAAAATCAGTTTTTTGCTTATGTTAAGTGTTGGTTTATTGACTATTTATAAGGGTTTTATTATGATTAGTAAAATCTTTTAAAGGGAAATGATGAGTAATGCGACTAAAAAAAGCAACACAAAAGCGGTGTTTTTTGATAGAGATGGAATCATAAACAAAGACATAGGCTATGTGTATAAGCAAGAGGATTTTGAATTCCAAGATGGGATTTTTGACTTGCTGAAGTTTTGCAAAGAGAGAGGCTACCTGCTACTTGTAGTAACCAATCAAAGCGGAATCGGTAGGGGATTTTATACGCTAGAGGATTTCAAAAAACTTAGCTCATATATGCAATCTCAAGTGCAAGCTAGGCTTGGATTTAAATTTGATAGCATTTATTTTTGTCCGCATTCGCCTGATGAGGAGTGTGAGTGTCGCAAGCCAAAAAGCGCGATGATAGAGCAAGCCAAAAAAGACTATAATGTCAATTTAGATGAGAGCTTTATCATCGGGGATAAAATCACAGATATGCAGGCTGGGCAAGAGGGCGGAATAAGACACAAACTTTTTGTAAGCAAGGCATTTAGCTCACAAGTAAAAAACATAAGCAATCTCCATACGCTAGCCACACTTAGCGAAGCAAGAGAAGTGATGAATAATATTTTAAACCCCAAAATCTAGCAAAGAAGCAAAATCTAAAATAAGGAGCGACAATGAGTTTGGCAAAAAATAGCCCAAGTGAAAAAATAGATGAAAATCCAAAAGGCATAGATAAAGAAATCATAGAAAAAGCGCGAGCAAGGCTTGCAAACAAAGCCGTTCTTATCACGGGTGGAGCGGGATTTATAGGGAGCAATCTTGCGTTTTTTTTCCAAGAGTATTTCCCTAGTACACGCGTAATCGTGCTAGATAAATTCCGCGATGGCAGTAGCTTCCCAAATGGCAATCCAACTTCGCTAGGGCATTTTAAAAATCTTATTGGCTTTAATGGCGAGATTATCGCGCGGGATTTAAACGAGGGGCTAGATTTGCTTCAAGAGTTAGATTTTGATGTGGTGTTTCATCAAGCTGCTATCAGTGATACGACTGTGGAAAATCAAAAACTAATGATAAACACCAATCATCACGCATTTTTGGAGCTACTTCATATCGCACTGAAAAAAAATGCCGTAGTAGTCTATGCTAGCTCGGCTGCTACTTATGGCAATACTCCTGCGCCAAATGTCGTAGGCAAAAACGAAGAACCGCAAAATATTTATGGATTTTCAAAGCTAGCTATGGATAAAAGTGTGCGCAAGATATTGGCAAACGCACCGCATTTGCCAATATTTGGACTAAGGTATTTTAATGTCTATGGTGGTAGAGAATTTTACAAAGGCAAGACAGCTTCGATGATACTTCAGCTAGGACTTCAAGCACTAGAATCAAAAAAAGTTAGGCTCATCGAAAAAGGCGAGCAAAAGAGGGATTTTGTGTATATTGATGATGTGGTGGCTGCAAATGTTTTGGCGATGAGCGAGGGGTTTGAGATGCAAAAACTTGACTCTATCCCAAAAAGTGGAATCTATAATGTTGGCACGGGACTATCACGAAGCTATAATGAAATCGTAGCGATTCTAAAAAATCATTTGGGGGATTTTGAGGTGGAGTATTTCAAAAATCCATATCCGTTTTTTCAGACTCATACCCAAGCCGATATACAGCCAAATGCTAGCGTGCTAGGATACAAGCCAAAATATAGCCTAGAGCAAGGGATAGAATCCTACATAAATGAGATAAAATCTATTCACACTAAGCTAAAATCTGGGCTACTAAGCTAGAATCTATTTTGTAAGGAAATAAAATGCTAAATCTACAAAAACAACACCCCAAAATCCTAGTCATAGGCGATTTGATGGTAGACCACTATATCTGGGGCAAGTGCAATAGAATCTCTCCCGAAGCACCCGTGCAAGTGGTAAATGTCAAAGAAGAAAACAACCGCTTAGGTGGCGCGTGCAATGTCGCAGCAAACCTCATAGCGTTTGGCGCGAAAGTAAGCCTATGCGGAATCATCGGCAAAGATGAGTTTGGCAAGTGGCTAATAAACGAACTTCACACCCAAAACATAGACATCACTCATATCGTGCAGACTTCTGCTCGCCCCACCACACAAAAAAGTAGAATCCTAATTGCAAATCAGCAGGTGCTACGAGTAGATAGAGAAAAAAGCGATGATATAGATGAGGGATTGCAAGATGAGATTTTATCCACACTTAAGCACAAGATGAGAAACTTTGATGCGGTGATTTTAAGCGACTATGCCAAAGGACTACTTACACCCAAACTCACAAAATCCCTCATAAAACTTGCCAAAAGTGAGGGCAAACCTGTGCTTATCGACCCAAAAGGCAGTGATTACTCCAAATACCAAAACGCTACTTTGCTGACACCAAACAAACTTGAAGCACAAATCGCTACACAAATCACAATCAAAGATGATGATTCTCTAAAGCAAGCGATGAAAAAGCTACAAAAAGATTGCAAACTTGATATTTGTCTTGTTACGCTTAGTGAGGAGGGAATCGCTATTTTGGACAAAAAGAAACTTACCAAATCCCCCACAATCGCTAAAGAAGTCTATGATGTAACAGGAGCTGGAGATACTGTCATAGCTGCACTTGCCTTTGCGCTTAGCGGTGGGCTAAATATCTATGAAGCCTGCCACTTCGCAAATGCTGCGGCTGCTGTGGTAATCGGCAAGATAGGCAGTGCGAGCGCAAACTTTAGCGAGATAGTTGCGTTTTTGCACAATGGCTCTTACTCCTCCTCAAAAGTCATCACTAAAGAGGAGCTATCCACTTTGCTACCGAGCCTAAGAGAGAAAAAAATCATCTTTAGCAATGGTTGCTTTGATTTACTACACGCGGGGCATATTGCGTATTTGCAGCAAGCAAGACAGCTTGGAGATTTGCTAATAGTCGGGCTAAATAGCGATAACTCTGTGAAGCGACTAAAGGGGCAAAATCGCCCTATAAATAGCCAGCAAGATAGGGCACTAATGCTATGTGCGCTAGAATGTGTGGATTTTGTGGTGATATTTGATGAAGACACGCCACTAGAGCTTATAAAACTCATAAAACCACATACGCTTGTCAAAGGCTCGGACTATGAGGGCAAGGAAGTCGTAGGTAGCGATATAGCCAAAGAAGTCGTGCTAGCAGATTTCATAAAAGGCAAGTCAAGTAGCCTAATCATCGAAAAAATCGCTCAAAAATTTGGCAACAAGGGCTAGCTAAATGGCTTTTGTATAGTTGGGTGCTAGATTTTTTGGTTTGGCACAAAATCTAGCGATGATATTGTGGGGGTTTGGCTTTACCTGCGTTGGATAAGCCAATGGTTTTAAAAGTATCAAAAGCGCAATAATGTTAGTTGAGTGTAAAATGTTGCTAGCGTGGGGTTTGGCTATGTGTAGCTATTTTTGGTTATACGCGCAACTTATTGAGATTTGATTATTTTATGGCTACTCTATCACTTCGCAAAATAGTGCAGTCTCAACAGTGAGATTGAAATCCACGCCTTTGTGAATCTTAAATTTATAGCCTAGATTCCACGATTCTATCAAAGGCTTGATACCAAAATAATCGCTTGGCTGATGATATATGCTTAAAAGCATTGCTGGTTTTTGCGCACATATCGTTTCTTTCGCGCCTTTTAGGAACTCCATCTCAAAGCCCTCAATATCGACTTTGATAAAACCCACTGCGATTTTACGCGCTTTCACAAACTCATCAAGCGTGATAATCTCCACACTTTCCATTTCATCGCTATTGTGAGCGACAATGCTAGAGCCACCTTCAGCGATACAAATCTGCATTGTGCTATTATTTGCTCCAAGTCCTTTATTTATAGGGACGATTCGCTTTGAATTATTTAACTCTAAAGTGTGCTGCATAAGCCTAAAATTCGCCATCGTAGCCTCAAAACTATAAATATTCTTATCGCAAAATTCTCTCTCAAAAAGTAATGCACTATCACCTACATATCCACCTACATCAATAAAATCTTTACCACGCATTTTAACCAAAGTCTGTGGCTCTAAAATATTTAGGTTATGTTTGTGCCAAAATACGCTAATTTCAAAGTCATTTTTGGGCAATAAATAGCCGTTATAAGCGTAGAGATTCGCGCCTAGCTCAAGGATATTGGGGTAAAACTCCGCGTTTATTTTGCCAAGCTCGGCGATTTCATCTGCGGTAAGCTCGGTGATTGTGGGATTATTTGCCTTGTATGCTTTTAGCGAAAGGGCAATTTGGCGCAACACAAGGACTTTGCTTGTGATATCCAAATCTTTGATAAGAGTAGAAATATCACTTTCTATGTTTGGATTTGTGGCGACATATTCGCCTATATTTGTGGAATAGCCCGTATGTATAGAGGCACTTAAAGTATGCTTTTTGTTTAGATTGTTTAGAGTGGTTTTGAAAACGAAAAATAGTGGTATTCCAAGAAGTCTATATATTGTGTAGAGTGTGGATTTAGGATTGCAAAACTTTTGTGATTCCCCCCCCCCCCCGTAGAAGTATTCGTAGCGATTGCACCGTTGCTAAATTCACTCACATTTACAAGCACACGAATCTTTTGAAAAAGAGGGATAAAAAGCACAAATCGCGTGATTTTTTCTTTTGAATCACGCACAATTCCACGCGAATCAAAGATTTGCCCCTGTCGCTCTTTCCTAATGCCAAATGCCTTTTTCAACGCCTTTTCAAGCGGTTGAAGTGTGTTTTTAAATGATTGTCTCATTTGCTATACCTTTGATTTTGGGGGTTAAAAATGTCGAATTGTAGCATAAGTTACAAAAAACAAAAAATTCATAATTTTTTGCGTAAAAATATTTTGCAAAAAGGTGCAATAGCGTGATAATGCAACAATAGTAGAATCAATATGTTTAAAGTTGGTATGACATAGTTTTATGTGTGATTGCCAATGCGTGTGTGGAAAAAATAGGATTTTATAACGAATTTTTTGTAGGAAAGAGGATTATTAGGATATTAAGAGCTAGTCAAGCAAGAGCGTCTTTATAAATATAAGACACTCTATTTTATGGTTATAGGAAAATAATGATGTGCTCAAACATTTGGAATCTCCTTGATAGATTTAGCCTTATTTGGCGAGGCGTGAGTATAGTGGGATTTATTAAACAAAAAAATAATGTGATTTTTACAAGATTTTGCACAAAAAATCTTAGACAAAAGGTTCAAGCAAGGATTCAAGCTAGATAAAAAGATAATATCTAGCTTGTGATAACAAGTTAACATTCTAAGATTTACGCAAGAAAAATATAAAAACATTCATCGCGTAGTAAAACTACGCTTTGGCAATGGTATAAAAGGTGTTCTGCGCTTGGGATTTGAGTGTGATTTTTTTCTCTTCTAGTAAAGAATCCAAAATCTTAAGCGTGTGCTTATCAAAAAGCAATGCTGCTTCATCTCGCTCCACAGGGCGCGTAGCGATAAATTTTAGTAGAGAATCTTTGGTATATGATTTGGTATTTTTGTGGTTATTTGGTGGGAGATTTTGGGATTGTTTGGAGTTGCTAGATTTTGCTTTCTCATCTTTGGGGTAATCTTTTGTGGGGCAATCTTTTGGGCAGGCTTGCGATATATCCGCCGTATCTAGTGTGTCTTTAGATTCTAGTTTTACTCGCTTTGGTAGAGATAGATTTAGCCCTGCAAAAAACTCACTTGCCCACCGTAGCTTATCCTCACTCACGGCTTTGACTTGATAGGCACTTGGTCTATCTATGCTGCCTAAATCCACGCGAGATATGCGGATATTTCGCAAAAACTCCGCAATAGAGCGTAGATTTTCCTCGCTATCATTATGTCCCTCTACTAGCAATACTTCAGCGACTAGCTCTCCACGAAAATCTACACTAAAATCCTCTATACCGCGCAATATGCTTGGCAAAGATAGCCTCCTGCTTGGGCGGTCGATTTTCCTAAAATCGCCTAAAATCGCCGCATCGATTGAGAATTTCACAATGTCAA
The DNA here is from genome assembly GCF_003364135.1 of Helicobacter sp. MIT 01-3238. Lineage (NCBI taxonomy): Bacteria > Pseudomonadati > Campylobacterota > Epsilonproteobacteria > Campylobacterales > Helicobacteraceae > Helicobacter > Helicobacter sp. MIT 01-3238. The sequence continues at coordinate 3,181 of NZ_NXLN01000025.1, read as the reverse complement.
AAAGTGCTAAAGCCTTTTTTTGCGCTTGGAATCTTGAGCCATTGCTAAGGATAAGTGTTTTGATATGTGGTGGCAAAAGTGGTTTTGTCGCGCTTATAAGCTCATAAAGCTGCGGGTAGAGAGTGGGCTCTCCTGTGGCTGTGAAAGTCAGCACGCAAATGTCTTTGTGTGCTTCTAGCCCACTTTTTATCGCTTCTAAAATCTGCGTATAAGGAACAATCTCACTCATAGAATCCACGGGCTTTGCTTTGTGTAGCTCGCAATACACGCAATCAAAATTGCACTGCTTCATACTAGGGGACAAATCCACCCCCAAAGAGCGTCCAAATCGGCGCGATAGCACGGGTCCAAATATGATTTGAGGGGATATTTGTGGGGTGTTTTTGATATGGTTTTGGGGGGTGGGATTTTTGGGTGGCATTTGCGTCCTTATTCTAAAAGTGTGGATTTGAGGCTATGTTTTTGCTTGCATATTTTTGTGGCTCGCATATTTGTAGAGAATGAATCTAAAAAATCTTAAATCAAAAACTGCAAAATCTAATCCACATAGATAAATTTTTCGCTAAGTATTTTTTGCAAGGCTTGCTTGCCCTGCAAAGAGGCTATGGCTAGCTCTCTTAGGGCTAGTCCGCGATAGAGTTTTGCCTGATGAGAAGTGCCTTTTGGGATAGGCAAAATATAGTGGGGCTGGCAAAAATTTGCATTTTTAAGCGGATAGGCTTTGACATATACCCCTGCGCGTAAATCTATGATGATTTTATCCAAAAACGCGCTAATCTCATCTCTTTGTGCTTTGTATAGGGCATTTAGGCTTAGATTTTTAGAGCGATAGTTTTGGTTTAGATGATAGTAGGGCAGGGGGTCAAATCCCCTCACAAGCCCAAAAAGATTGCTAAAAATAAGCGTGGATTCTAGCAAAAAATCCTGCGCTTTTTTCTCCAAGCTAGCAAAATCTAACGCCTTGTAAGCCACGCCACTATATAGTTTCAATGCCTCTATGCGAGGTGCATTTGCTAGCTCTAGGCAGGAGGCAAGCATATCCATATCTACGCGCTTTGTGCCAAAGATTTTGGTTAGCTCGCTAGATTCTTCTAAGGCGTTTAGATACGCGTTTATATTGGCATTTCGCGCTACTTGTCCGCCCCAAAGTGCGTCTTCTAAAATAGATTTTTTTGTAGTGCTTATATTTGTGATTTCCTCTGGGGATAGCTTGGCTTCACTAGGAGAGAATAAAATCTGCATTTTTACTCTTTTTTGCTATGATTTTGGTTTTTGGTGTGTTTGTGCGTTTATCGCGATTTTGGCGGATTTTACCATAAAAGGAATAATATGAAAGCCCTACTTTCTTGTATGACAAGCATTTATCTTTGGGTGGTGGGGATAACGCTAGGAGGGATTTTGGCTTGTGGTGTGCTAAGTGCGCCTGTGATTTTTAATGCTTCTGATTATCTAAGCAAGGCTGGCATAACGGATTTGTATATGACTAGATATGCTTCGGGTGTGCTTATGACGCAGATTTTTGTGCGGTGTAGCTACGCGCTAAATGCTGTGGCGATTTTTGTGCTTGTGTATGAGCTACTTGCGTTTAACGCTTCATCAAAAAAGTCGCTGTTTTTGCTTGCGGTGGGAGCTTTTAGTGTGGTGCTTATTTTTCTTTTTACGCTGTATTATACGCCCGCCATTGTCGCTATGCAGCAAGAGGGGGTAGCTGCGACAAGCACGGAAGAGTTTGAGAGTATCCACACACAGAGTGAAATGGTGTTTGTAATTTTGTTTGTGGCGTTGAGTGCTGGCTTTTTGTGGAGAGTGTTTATGCTAAAAATGGATACTCCAAGCGCACCAAAGAAAGCTAGAGTAACGAGAAAGTAGAATCTAAATTTATTGATTTTAAGTAGCATAATGTCAGTTGATATGACATTATGTAAGGAAGTTATTAGCAAAAACGATTAGTATGTTATTTCCGTTACTGAAATCCTATTTTTTCCGTGTCCTCATCGTATTTGCATTTTTTATTTTGTGTCAATTTTTATCAATATATTCTTTTTTCAATTAGATTCCCATTTTGGTCATATATTTCTCTCTGAAACAATTTCCAATTTAAGTATCCCGTTCCGTATTCTGATTTTTCTCTTAATACCCCCGCCGTATCGTATACAAAATGTAATTTTGTTGTCTTGGGTTCATCACTCTTTCCTCTAAAAATAAATATTTCTTTCTTTTCATATACTTGAACATAAAGACTACTTTCCTCTTTTTTGAAATCATATTCATACTTATGTATTACTTCGCCAAATGTGGTTTGGGGATAGTATTTCTCAATCACTTTCCCACTTACATCATAAGTGTAACGCACACCAATACCACCTACATCAAGATAGTATTTCTCAATTTTATTCCCCCTTGAATCGTATTTGTATGTCGTACTCTCTTTATACACTTCCCCTTTTACATCATACAAGTATCGATTTTCCTCAATCAGATTTCCTTTTGAGTCATATTTGTATTCATATTTTAAATCATATCGATCACCTTCTGCATATGTGTAGTCTTCAAATACTCCGCTTTTTTCAATCACCTTTCCGTTTGAGTCGTATTTACAGCATTTGTATTCGTATTTTTCCAGCAATTCCCCTTCTAAATCACTTTTATTTTCCGCAATCACATTTCCGTTTTTATCGTATTCATATTTGTAGACCCCTTGTGTCTCATCTTCGCTTGCATTTACGCATATAAACATAATTGACAACAACGCTATTCTAGCTAACTTGCTCATTTTATATCCTTTGCTATGCGACATTTTAATCCTTTTTAGTGAAATTTGGGCTTTGGCAATTTTATCTCGCACATTTTGTGCGTGGCACATTGTCTCAATCTTTGAGATAAAACAATGCCCCAAACTATGCTTTAAATCCCTCTGATCTTTTAATTTATAAAATGCCACTCTACAAAAAAAAAAAAAAAAACAATTTGCAAATAAAATCTTATTTTTGTGGATTGCGGACGGACTATGTAAAAGTCTTTAAATGCTCATAGCAGTAGCATTTAGTAAAATCTCAACCCCCATAAATTCCTAAAAAATATAATTCCCACCGAAATTTTTCCAACTCCCCACAAATCTTTCACAATTTCTCTTAATTATCCCCACACTTAAGCAACATTTAAGCATAATATCTGTATTATT